>CAJAYO010000568.1 GCA_903948415.1 uncultured Opitutia bacterium
GCTCGCCACGCGCCCCGCCGACGCCGCCCGCCTCCGGGAAAAACTCTCCGCGTGGGAGCTGCGCGTAAAACCCGTGCGCTAGCCTCCGGGCCCCAACTCCCGCCCGTCGCCCCATCCGTCGTCTCGATCAACCTATGCGCCGCCTCTTCGCCATGCTCCCCCTCCGCCTCCTTCTCCCCATCTCTCTTTTCATCCTGCTCTCCTTCTCCGTCTTCACCGCCGTCTCCGCGTCCGCCGCCGCCCCGTCCCCCGCGCGTCCCAATCTCCTCATCATCCAGACCGACGAGCATAATTTCCGCACCCTCGGCTGCTACCGCGCGCTGCTCCCCGCCGACCAGGCGTTCATCTGGGGCGAGGGCATCAAAGTCGATACACCCCACCTCGACTGGATCGCCGCCCACGGGGCCATCGCCGACCGCTTCTACGCCACTTCCCCCGTCTGCACCCCATCCCGTGCCGCGCTCCTCACCGGCCGCTACCCGCAAAACACCGGCGCGATCCAAAACGACCTGCCGCTCCGCGACGACCTGGTCACCTACGCCGAAGTCCTCCGCCGGGCCGGCTACCGGACCGGTTACGCGGGCAAGTGGCACCTCGACGGCGACGCCAAACCCGGCTTCGCCCCCGCCCGCAAATTCGGCTGGGAGGACAACCGCTACATGTTTAACCGCGGCCACTACAAAAAACTCGTCGAAGACGACAAGGGCGTCCGCGTCGGGCCGGTCGACGCGAAAGGCGTGGCCACCTACGGGCTCGACGGCGCCGACGCCCAATCCTTCACCACCGATTTTCTCACCGACCGCACGATCGATTTTATCCGCCGCCAAGCCGCCACCCCGTTTTGCTGGCACGTCAGTTTCCCCGATCCCCACGGCCCCAACACCGTGCGCGCCCCCTACGACACGATGTATTTTCATCTCGATTTCAAACCGCCCCAGAGCGCGCAATCGCCCGGCAAAAATCTCCCCGCCTACGCCGCCACCCTCGCCGGAACCTTCAACAAAAACCAGATGGCGCTCTATTTCGGCATGGTGAAATGCCTCGACGACAACGTCGGCCGCATCCTCGCCGCGCTCCGCGAGACCGGCCAGCTCGACCGCACCTTCATCGTGGTCACCTCCGACCACGGCGATCTCTGCGGCGAACACGGCCGGGACAACAAAGGCGTGCCCATGGAGGGCTCCTCGCGCATCCCGTTTCTCCTCCACGCCCCCGGCGTCGTGGCACCCGGCACCGTCGTCCGCGCCGCCCTGGGCAACGTCGATTTCAAACCGACGATCCTCGCCCTCATGGGGATCGCGAATCCCTCCACCGACGAGGGCCGCGACGCCTCCGCGCTCTTCCGCACCGGCCGCACGCCGGCCGACTGGGCTGACCACGCCTTCATCCGCATCGGCGGCGGCCCGAAACGCGCCACTCCCGGCGAGGACGGCGGATTCGCCGAAGGCGCCGGCTGGCTCGGCACCTTCAGCCGCGACTACAAATTCATCGTGGCCCCCGGCGCCGCCCCGAGCCTCTTCGACCTCGCCAACGACCCGCACGAACTCACCAACCTCTTCACCGCCCCCGCGCAGCGCGCCACCGTCCGCCGCCTCGCCACCGCCCTCTCCGACTACGCGGAACGCTACCACGACCCCCACCTCGCCGCCCCCCGCGTCAAATCCGACCTCGCCTGGGCCATGTCCGCCAGCCCCGACTACCCCGCCCCCGCCGACCCCGCGCCCGCCGCCGCTGGAAAAACCAAGCGGAAGAA
>CAJAYO010000569.1 GCA_903948415.1 uncultured Opitutia bacterium
CCGCCGTCTTCCCTGCCGTCGGCGCCTTCCCCCTCAAGCTCGCCAACGCCGCCGACGCCGCGCTCGTCACCTCCGTCACCGCCGGCAACTACACCCTCCAGGCCGGCGCCGCGCCCGTCGCGGCCAACGCCCCCGCCGGCACCGCGGTCCCGAACCCCACCGGCTCCGTCCTCGTCGAGGTCTACGAAGTCCCCTGAGCGGGCCCGTCCCCGCGGGCGCCCGCCCCGCCCTGCAGTCCGACCGTCGCGCAGCGCGTCCGCCCGCGCGCCCTCGCCGCACCAAGCGGCGCCCGCCCCGCCCCGCGCGAAAAAATATCCTTTGCGCCCGCCCCCCCGCCCCCTTTGCTCTCCCTTCCCTTTTCCCGCATGACCTCCGCGCAAATCCGCCAGTCCTTCCTCGATTTCTTCGCCTCCCAGGGCCACACGATCGTCCCGTCGTCTTCCCTCCTGCCCGACTCGCCCGGACTGCTCTTCACCAACGCCGGCATGAACCAGTTCGTGCCCATCTTCCTCGGTGACCGCGCCCCCGACGTCTCCACCTGGGCCGGCGTCCGTCCCGCCAAGGACACCCGCGCCGCCGACACCCAGAAATGCATCCGCGCCGGCGGCAAACACAACGACCTCGAGGACGTCGGCTTCGACACCTATCACCACACGCTCTTCGAGATGCTCGGCAACTGGTCCTTCGGCGACTACTTCAAGAAGGAGTCCGTCAACTGGGGCTGGGAACTCATCACCCAGGTCTGGGGCATCCCCGCCAAACGTCTCTTCGCCACCGTCTACTCCCCCGACAAATCCAAGGGCGACCCCTCCGACTTCGATCAGGAGGCCTACGACATCTGGGCCACGATCTTCACCGCCGCCGGCCTCGACCCCAAAATCCACATCGTCCACGGCAACAAAAAGGACAATTTCTGGATGATGGGCGACACCGGCCCCTGCGGCCCGTGCTCCGAAATCCACTTCAACCTCCTCCCGTCCGACGACGAGATCGAGGGCCGCAAAGGCGTGAACAGTTCCTCCCCTCGCTGCATCGAAATCTGGAACCACGTCTTCATCCAGTTCAACGCCAACGCCGACGGCACCTTCTCCCCGCTCGCCGCCAAACACGTCGACACCGGCATGGGCTTCGAACGCGTCGCCGGCATTCACGCCGTCTCGAAGGGCTTCACCGATTTCACCGCCGAGCCCTCCAACTACGAGGCCGACGTCTTCGCCCCCCTCTTCGCGAAAATCACCGCCCTCTCCGGCAAGACCTACGCCCGCACCGTCCCCACCAAACGCGAAGGCCTCACCGAACAGGAGCAAACCGACGTCGCTTTCCGCGTCCTCGCCGACCACGCCCGCTGCGTCAGCTGCGCCGTCGCCGACGGCATCTTGCCGAGCAACGAAGGCCGCAACTACGTCATCCGCCGCATCCTCCGCCGCGGCATTCTCTACGGCAAAAAACTCGGCCTCGCCACCGGCTTCTTCGAACAACTCGTCGCCCCCGTCGTCGAATCCCTCGGCAACGTCTTCCCCGAGCTCAAGGAACGCCAGGACATGATCCAGCGCGTGATCCGCAGCGAAGAAGAAAGCTTCGGCCGCACCCTCGACCGCGGACTCGCCATCTTCACCAAGGCCGCCGCCACCGGCGCCGTCAGCGGCGCCACCGCCTTCGAACTCTACGACTCCTACGGCTTCCCCCTCGACATGACGCACCTCCTCGCCACCGAGCGCGGACTCACCGTCGACGCCGTCGAATTCGAGCGCCTGATGGACGAACAGCGCAAACGCGGCCAGGCCTCCACCAAAAAGACCATCGTCGTCGCCGCCACCGAGGGCGACGCCGCGGTCGACCTCCAGCCGACCAAGTTCCTCGGATACGACCACACCCACGCTCCGGCCACGCTCATCGAGGTCGTCCGCGCCGACCAGGACACCTTCCTCGTCTTCGACCAGACTCCGTTCTACGCCGAGATGGGCGGCCAGGCCGGCGACCTCGGCACCGCCCTCATCCACGGCACCCTCGTCCACCTCACCGACTGCGTGAAGGACAAGGCCGGCCGCCACCTCCACAAACTCGGCGAACACTCCGGCCTCGTCATCGCCGCCGGCGCCCACGCCGAACTCGCCGTCGACGCCGTCCGCCGCCGCGCCATCAACCGCCACCACAGCGCCGCGCACTTGATCCACTGGGCGCTCCGCAAGGTCCTCGGCACCCACGTCCGCCAGGCCGGCACGTCGAAAACCCCCGACCGCATGCGCTTCGATTTCTCGCACTTCGAAGCCGTCACCCACGCCCAGCTCCTCGAGGTCGAGCAGCTCGTCAACGCCAAGGTCCTCGACAACGCCCAGGTCCAATCCTACGAAACCGAATTCGACCAAAAGCCCGAGGGCACCCTCGCCTTCTTCGGCGACAAATACGGCAAATTCGTCCGCGTCGTCGACATCGGCGGCTACAGCCGCGAACTCTGCGGCGGCACCCACGTCGCCACCACCGGCGAAATCGGCCTCATCAAAATCGTCGCCGAGATGGCCGTCGCCGCCGGCACGCGCCGCATCGAAGCCGTCGCCGGCCAGCCCGCCCTCGACTTCGTCGCCGCTCGCGAAGCCGCCCTCGCCGCCGTCAGCGCCCACCTCGGCGGCGGCGTCTCCGACGTCGTCAAAAAACTCGAGGCCCTCCTCGCCCACCAGAAAGAAACCGAGAAGCAGCTCAAGGCGTATCAGCAAAAGGCCCTCGCCGGCCTCGCCGAGGAACTCGCCGCCGCCGCCATCACCCGCGACGGCCTGAAATTCGTCTCCGCCGTCGTCAGCGTCTCCGACCAGGAAGTCCTCCGCAGCCTCGGCTCACAGGTCCTCGCGAAGCTCGGCGATGGCGTCGTCCAACTCGGCGCCGCCCTCGGCGAAAAGGCCAGCCTCGTCGCCTTCTGCTCGCCCGCCGCGATCAAAGCCGGCCACCAGGCCGGCAAGATTATCCAGGGCCTCAGCGCCGCCATCGGCGGCAAGGGCGGCGGCAAACCCGACTTCGCCATGGGCGGCGGCAAGGACATCGCCAAGCTGGCCGAAGTCCTGAAGTAGGGCCGGTCTTCGACCGCCCCCCCCGGTCCACCACCATGTCCCTCTCCGCCATCATCGCCGATCTCGTCGACCAGGCGGAGACTGCCCTCGCGGGCACCACGGATCGCACCGTCGCCCGCGCCGGTCTCGCCGTCCTCATCGACCAGGACTACTTTCACCTCTGTCCGGCGGACCGCGTCGCCGTCACCGCCGGGGTGATGGCCGCCCTCGAACACGAGGAATTTTTCGGCCTCGAGTTCGTCGGCCACCCCTTTCAGGACGAACCCGACCCCGAGACGGACTGACGCCCCGCGGCCGGGCTTCGCCTCGCGTGACGGCGCGCCGGCCCCGCCATCCTCCTGACCGTGCCGGACGAAGGCCCCGGATTTTCCGGTCAGGCCGGGCACGGCTCTTCGCCCGCTTCGCGTGGCTGTCCGGCCGCCCCACCGGCGTCGGACACTCCGGCGGCCTCGGCTTCTCCCGCCTCTCCGTCCGTCGCGCTACGCGGCCCGCTCGCGGCGCGACCGCCCGCGGGCGGCTGCCCGCCGCCTGAGCGCCGCGCACGCGGCCTTGCGGTCGCCGCCGCGACCGCCCACGGTGCCCATCCATGTCCACCGTCGCCGCCCCCCCCGCTGCGCTCACCGCCGTCCTCGCCTTCAACGCGAGCAACCAGCTTGCCGTGCGCCGCCTCGGCTCGAAGGCCGGCCTCCCCTTCACCGGCACCGACCTCGCCATGGCCACGGCGCGCCTCGCCTCGGCCTTCCCGACCCACACCCCGCCCGCCGAATATTTCTCGGCCGACGCCGGCGGCCGGAGCTACCGGGTCTTTTTCGTCCAGGTCGACGGCACCTCTGCCGATAGTGAAATCGACTTCCAGTCGCTCGACGATCTCGCCGCCCAGCCCGCCGCGCTGGCCCCGTCGCTCACCGTTCTCCTCGGAAAGCTCGATCCCTTCCTCGTCGACATCCCCTATCTCCACCTCGGCGAAAACGATTTCATCTACAAGTTCCGCCCCGCCCAGGAGCGCAACACCGCCATTTACGCCCAGGACGCCGCCGCCGGCTCCCTCTACCAATCGCAGCTCTGCGCCGCGATCAAGGCCCTCGCCCGCCGCCACGAACGCACCGCCACCGCGCCCGTCACCCTCGATTTCGGGGCCGTGCGCTACATCATCCCGAGCCACTTCGGTTTCTGTCTCGGCGTGAAGAACGCCATCGAACGCGCCTACGAAACCCTCGCCGAAAATCCCGGCAAACGCGTGTTCATGCTCTCCGAACTGATCCACAATCCGTTCGTCAACGAGGACCTGCTCCGCCGCGGCCTGCGTTATCTCCAAACCGACAAGGGCGCGCCCTACACCGTCGACGGCCGACCCGGCTCGACGCCGCTCTGGGATACCCTCACCCCCGCCGACATCGTGATCATCCCGGCCTTCGGCGCGACCGACGAGGACAAGCGCCGCCTCGTCCGCAAAGGCATCGCCGTCTTCCCTTACGACGCCACCTGCATGCTCGTGGAAAAAGTGTGGAAAGCCGCGCGCGGTTACGGCCGCGAGGGCTACACCGTGGTCATCCACGGCAAACACGAACACGAGGAAACCAAGGCCACGTTCTCCAACACCCGCCGCTACGCCCCCGCCGTCATCGTCCGCAATCTCGACGAGGCCCGCCTGCTCGGCGACGTGATCACGAGCGACGACCCCGCCGTGCGCGCGTCCTTCTACGACCGCTTCGCCGGCCGCTACACCCCGGGCTTCGACGTCGCCGTGCACCTCGACCGCGTCGCCGTCGTCAACCAGACGACGCTGCTGATGAACGAAACCCTCGGCATCATCGAGCACCTCCGCGGAGTGTTCCGCGCCAGGTTCGGCGACGACGGCCGCGTCGGCGGCAGCGGGCGCCGCGACACGCTGTGCTATGCGACCCAGGTCAATCAGGACGCGCTCAGTCGCGCGCTGGCCGAGCCGCTCGACGCCGCGTTCGTGATCGGCGGAAAAAACTCCTCGAACACCTACCAGCTCTTCCGCCTCTGTGAGGAAAACCTGGGCGGGCGCGCCTTCTTCATCCAATCGGAATCAAGCATCGGGTCCCGCGCGACGGTCGACCACTACGTTTACATTGGCGGCGGCACGGGCCGCACCGAGCCCCGCGCGCTCTGGGACGACGCTCCCGGGGTGAAGCGCGTGCTCATCACCGGCGGCGCGAGCTGCCCGGACGGCATCATCCAGCAGGTGATCATCCGCATAAATTCCTTCTTCCCCGCCGCCAGTCTGCGCCCTGTCGAGGACGTGCTCCGCGAACTGAGCGCCTAACTTAAGTCGCGGCGGCCGTCCGCGCTTTGGGCGGCGTCACCAGCACCAGCCAGCACCAAAACACCGCGCTCACCACGATGGCGGCCGGCAGCACCGCGACGGTCGCCCGCTGGAGGTCGCCCCACTTGTCCGACAGGTGGCCGACGATCCGCGGCGACCACAGGTCGCCAAACATGTGGATCGCAAAAATCGAACCCGCCATGGCCGTCGCCCGCATCGCCGCCGGCACGGTTTCAAGGATGAGCGTGTTGACCGGCCCGGTGGAGAGGAAAATGAGAAACATGGACGCCGTCAGCGCGATCTTCGAGACCAGCACATCCGGGGTGGAGAACGCGACGTAGGCCGCGGGCGCCGTCAGCAGCGAGCTCAGCGCCAGCATGCCCGCATAGCCGCGGCCGGTGCGCCGCTGCCACACCGTCGCCACAAACCCGCCCCCCAGCGTCGCCACCAGTCCGGAAATCACGAGGGCCTTCCCAAAAAAATCACCGGCGTCCTCGTTCTTCAGGTGATGCACGCGGTGCAAAAACGTCGGCGCCCACAGGGCGAAGCCCCCCATCGCAAACGTCTGCGCCACATACCCGGCAATCACCAGCCGGTAGTGGCGAAATTTGAACAGCGCGAGATACGCGCTCCAGCCGGGCTTCCCCTCCGCCGGCGCCCCGCCCGCTGGCGCGGGCTCGGACGCCCCCCGCGCCGGCTCCCGCAGCAAAAACAGCACCAGCGCGAACACCAGGCCCGGATACCCCGCGAACAAAAACGCCGCCCGCCACCCGTACTCCGCCGCAATCGCACTGCCCAAAATGTAGCCCAGGGCCGAGCCCACCGGAATCGCGAGGTAGAACACCGAGATCGCGTTGTTGCGTTTGGCCGACGGAAAAAGATCGGCAATCCACCCCGGACTGATCGTCCCAAAGCTCGCCTCGCCAAACCCCACCAACACCCGGAAAAAAATCAACGCGCCCAGCGCGCTCACATGCCCCGACATCAGCGTGCCCAGACTCCACACAAACACGCCCGCGGCCACCAGCCAGCGGCGCGGCACCCGGTCACCCAGGTAACCGAATAGCGGAGACGTCAGGAAATAGCCCCACATGAACGCGCTCTGGATCGTCCCCAGTTGTTCGTCGCTCAGCTTCAGCTCCTCCTTGATCGGCGTCAGCACCGCCGCCAGCAGCTGCCGGTCGAGATAATCGAGCAGGTTGAGGCTCGTCAGGACGATCAACGAGCCGACGGGCCAGAGGGGTTTCTTCTCGTTCACGGACACGCGCCGGGAGCAAACCCGCGCACCCACCCCGTGGAAAGAAGAAAGCAAAAAGGCCGGGCCCATCGCCCGGCCTCGGTGGGATCGTTGACGCGCCGGCGGCCCGTCAGAACCGGATCGTCATGCCGCCGCGAAAGCCCTGCTGCTTCGCGAGGTCGATCTTCGTCGAGTAATGCGCCGCGTCACTGTTGAGGTTCTGCGTGTATTCGCCCGCCCCTTGGATCACCGCACCGGCATAGAACGCCGTGCGCTCGGTCAGATCGAATTGGAGCGTCGCATCCGCGTAGTAACCGGGCAGCAGGTGACTGGTCGTGCTCAGGCTCGTATCGGCCACTTCGGCCCCGGTCTCGGGCGTATACGTCTGCGTGACCGTGTAGGTGCTGCCCGCGTAAATCAGCGCCGCTCCGGCGCTCAGGCTCGCCTTGAACCGGCTCGTAAACGGCAGGACCACGGTCGGACCCGCCCGGAAGGTGTAATACGCGCCGCTCAGTTTCCAACGGCTGCTGACGCTCGTCGAATCGGTCGTGACGGTGGTGCTCCGGTTGGACGGCTGGTTGGTCAGAAAGACCGTCGTGTCCGTCGTCACCGTCTGCGTCGTGCCGTCGCTGTTGAGAATCGCGTTGCCCGCGGAATCGAGGACCGTCTCGCTGGCCGAACTCGGGGCACTGTAAGGCGCCAGCGGGGCGACCTGGCCGTTGAGCGAATAGAGATCCGTCAGCGCGGTCAGCTTCGCCTGGACGTTGTCGGTGGTCGTCCCGGAGAGATCGTTGATGCTCATGCCGGCGATGAGTTGCCAGGTGAAGCGGGAACCAAAGAGCTTGCCCATGTCCTGGGCCACGGCGAGTTCCATGCCGAAGTTCGACGCGGAATCCTTCTTGCGGATCGCGGTGTCAATGATGTCCGCGGAGTAGGTGTGGAACGCCACAAAACCATCGGCCGTGAGCTGGCTGCTGTTCTGGAAGGCCCACGTGTTGGTGCGGCCATCCGCGGCAATCGGATCGAAAATCTGCGAACCGGAATCGGGATCGAGCACCGGATTGCCGGTGATGTCGACGCGGGGGGCGAAACGGGCGTCGGCCCCGACCGAGCCGTCGTGATAGACACGGCTGACGTTGGCCCCGGTCGCGGCCCCCGGATCTTCCGACGTCGCCAGCCGGCCCGAACCAAAAAACTTCAGCTTCGCGCCGCTCAGCATGCGAAACCCATAGGTCAGGATGCTCTTCGGCTCATAGATGTAGTCGTCGAGATTGCTGAAATCCGGAATCTCCGTCGGCGGGCGTTGCTGCTGCTCGTCTTGAGCGCGCGCGAGACCGGCGGCGGAGGCGAAGACGACGAGGGCGAGACGAAGGTGTTTCATTCAGGAGAGAAGGAGGGTGCGGCCTTGGACGGCACGACCGGGAAATTGTTGCAAAAAGATTCAGGGAGCGCCCCGGCCGGCGTCAACGCGAGACTTCCGCCCCTTTTCGCCGCCCCGGCCGGGCCGGCGCCGGGCTATTCCTTGAACTCGTCGAATTTCTTGGCCGCGGCGTCCTCGGCCTTGAGCGTGGCGGCCGCCCGCGGATCGGCGCCGGCCTCGCGCTCGCGGAACCGCCGCTCGCGGGCGCGCAGGTCCTCCTCCCGCTGCTCCAGCTCGACTTCCTTCTCCTGCTGCCCCTGCACCTTCTCGAACAGCTTGGCCTCGCTCTCGTCGACAAATTGCTCGCGCTCGCGCAGCGCCTGCTTCGCCTCCTTCAGCCCGCTCTCCTGCCGTTCAAGCTCGGCCCGAAGCTGCTCCAGCGCCACCCTCTCTTCCGGCGAAATCGCGACCTGCAACGGCGCCGCCCGACGCGTGGCGGCGATCAGCTTCTCGCGGGCCTGCAGCAAGGCCTCCGCTTCCGCCAAATCGCGCTCCTGGTCGGCGAGCCGTCTTTCGGCCTCCGCGACGATGCGCTCGCGCTCGACCAACATCAGCTCCAACTGCCGCAACGAGCGCTCGAGCTCGGCCGCCTGCGTCCGGGCCGCCTCCGCCGCCGCGCCGGAAACCGGGATCTGCGTCGCCGACCGGAACGCGTCGAGCTGCTCGCGCGTGACGGCCGATTTTTCGGAGACCTCAAAGGGCGATCGCGTCAGGGCGCGCCGCCGCGGCAACGAAAGTTTCGGTGCGGCCATGCCCGGCGGGCGGCCTGTCGGCGGAGGGATGGGACTGGATTCGGACATGGGGGCGGCGCGAAACGAATTCCACCTACTTCTTCCCGAACAACCAGCCGAACAGGCCGGACTTCTTGGTTTGAACCTCGACCGCGCGGGCGGCGGGCAGGCGGAGATAAGGTTTCAGCAGCGCCGCCGCACGCTTCTCCACCTCCGGGTCGCCCAACACCACGAAGTGCCGCGCCAACGATCCGCCCCCGGCGACGTCCTGTTCAATGTCGGCCAGTTCCTCGCGAAACCACGTCGTCGCCACTTCGGCGCGGGCCGCGGCCTCTGCCGTGCGCGCCGCATGGGCGAGCGATTCCACCAGGTGCAGCCCTTTCGCCCCGCGCCGGAACGGCAGCACCTGGGCCAGCGCGGCCTCGTCCACGTGCGACAGCGCGTTGAGCAGCTTTTTGAAATCGCCGCCAACAATCACGTTTTGCGACATCCCCTGCGCGAACACCGCAAATTCGCCGAGCGTGTCGAGCCCCTCCAGCTTGCAGAATTCCAACGTCCCGGCCTCCAGGCCGCTGAGCGTCACCGGAAAACTCTCGGGAATGCCGAGCTTGACGAGGTTCTTGAGGAGCTGGTTCTCCCGCGCCGACGACGCCTCGGCCTGCGTGACCATCTCGCCAAACGGACTGTCGAACGCGAGCGTCTCCTTCAGGATGCCCACGAGCTGGTCGATCCGCTCCGGCTTCTGGCCCTTGAGCTGGAGCAGCTCGACGACCTCCTCGAAGTCGAGATCGATATAGACCGCCGGCGTCTCGGTCTTGCCCTTGATCGGCCAGTCGGCGGCGTCCAAGTTTTGCGCGAGACTGCTCAACGCGGTGTCGACCATAATGGAGGTCGAGAACGCGGCGCGCACTTCATCCCAGTCTTTGGCGGTGGATTTCATGGAAAAACGATCGCGGCGGACGGCGCGTGCTCAGGTCGCGGCCTGCTGAATGATTTCACCGGCGAGGCGGCGGTAGTCGTTGATCACGTTGTCGCCGCCCAGTCCGGCATCGGTGGCCTCGGTGCCGACCAGCGCGACGGGCAGACCGAGCGCGACGGCGCGGCGCACCACCATCGCGTCGCGGATCTGCGTCTCCAGGATCTTCGCCGACGGCGCGGCGCGCTTGGCCGTGCGAAACTGGTTCAGCCGCAGCTGCAGGCGCATCTTCGGCACCTCGATGTCCACGCCCGCCTTGATCGAATTGAAAATCAGCCCCTGCACCTGCGCGGGCACGCCCATCGCGGACGTGCGGAAACTCGCGGACAACTGGTGAAACTTGTAGAGTTTTTCGACCAGGAGCGTGAACCCGATCAGGCTCAGCGCATCGGGATTCACCGGCACGTAGATCTCGTTCGACGAAAAAATCCCGCACTGCGAGGCGCGCAAAATATTCGGCGGGCAGTCGAACAGAATAAAATCATAGTTCGCCTCGATCGCCGCCAGCTGCTCGGCAAACACCACGTAGTGGGGACGCTTCGGGTCGCCGTTGAACTCGTTTTCCAGGTCCACCAGGTTGAACGTCGTCGGCACGAGATCGAGGCCCGGCAGCAGTTTTTCCCCGGCCTTCCCCTCGACGACGTCCTTGACGACGATATCCCGCACCTTGGCGCGGCCCGGGTCAAAGATGGAATAGACCGAGCCTTCGCCAGCCGCATTGATCTTATTCCAGCGGTCGAGCCGCAGGAGCCAGATGCTCGCGTTCGACTGGGTGTCGAAGTCGCAAAGCAGGACGCGCTTGCCCAGCTTGGCGAGCGCCGCCGCGATATTGACGATCAGCGAGGTCTTGCCGACCCCGCCCTTGTAGTTGATGAAACTGATTTTTCGCGCCATGCGGGAGAGCCCGGCAAACGCCGGACTGGACGTACGGGAAGTTGCGCCACACCTTCGGGCTCCGCGAGTTAAAAACAGGCGCGGCCGATTTTACCCAAAATTTCCCAGCGCGTGAACAAATCCACCCTCCGCGAGGCCATCCTCGCCCAACTCCGCGCCGAACTCGCTCTCCAGGTCGGCGCCGCCCAATCCGCCCGCGATGAGGCCATCAGCGAGGAGAGTCGCGCCGCGAGCAAATACGACACTCACGGCCAGGAGGCCGCCTACCTCGCCGAGGGCCAGGCCAAGCTCGCCGCCGAAATCGATGTGGGCCTCGCCCTCTACGCCGCCCTCCCCTTGCCGGAGTTTGGGCCCGACGCGGTGATCGCCCTCGGCGCGCTCGTCGAACTCTCCGCCCGCGGCCGCAGTGCCTGGTATTTTCTCGGGCCTCGCGCCGGCGGACTCGAACTCCGAATCGATGACCGCGAGATCCTTGTCCTCACCCCCCAATCCCCGCTCGGCCGCCAACTGCTGGGCAAACGCGTCGGCGACCTTGTGCAAATGGCCGGCCGCGGCGGGGCCGTGACCGCGCAGAAGATCGTGTCGGTCAGCTGAACCGCGGTCCGGGGGAGGCTTCGGCTAGCCGGACGGACTGCCGGCGTGCGTCGGGCGGATGCAAAACCGCCGTCCGGCGTGGCGCGCCGCTGCGGGCGTGGCGGGAACGCAGCAGCGTCGGTCCCTGATCACCTCGGGGTGGGGTGAAGCTTCACGGTGCCATCGTCTACGACGGACCCCGGGCGCGTTTCCGGGAACGAACTCGCCCCGCGGTGTGGGATTGCGCCCGCACGTTCCATCCGCTTCCTCGGCGCGATGCGTTTTCTTTTTCTCCTCGGTGCGTTCGCCAGCGCTGCCTGTGCGGCCGTGCCCGCGGATCTCGCCGCCGCCCTCGCCACCTTCCGCACCGACGCCCCGCGCGGCTGGTCGTTCACGCAGACCACTGAGGGCGAGGGCCACAGCCGCATCGAACGTTTCGACGCCGCCCGGCCCGAATTCGACCGCTGGACCCTCCTCCGCCAGGACGGCACCGTGCCCGCGGCCGACAAACAACTCGACTACAAGCAAAAGCTCGTGCGCCGCTCCAGCAACAGCACGGCTCCACTCATCACCGAGCAACTCGATCTCCGTGCGCCCGAAACCCTCGCCGACACTCCCGAACGCGCGACCTATCGCTGCCGCCTGAAACCCGGCGAAGCGGGCGACAAGACCGCCGCGTTTCTCCGCGTGACGCTCGTCGTCCACAAACCCACCCACACCGTCGAGTCGCTCGAAATCTCCAACGACGGCGAATTCCAGCCCACGTGGGGCGTGACGATCGCCGAAATGAAAACGGCGATGACCTACAGCCTGCCCGACGGGGCCACCCCGAGCCTGCCGCAGAAGGTCACCACCCACCTGCGCGGCCGCGCCTTCTACTTCAAATCGCTCGATGCCGACATGACCGTCGCCTACACGGATTACGTGAAAGCGGGGAAAAAATAGGCCGGCCGGACGTCCGGCCCCGGGCCCTCCGCGCTCACGCCGTCCACTTGAAGATCGTCGTCGTGTGGGGCGGCAGCGTCACGTTGAACGACTGGCTGAAGCCGTCGCGCGCCACGTCCTCCGTGTTGCGGCCGCCGTCGTTGCCCAGCCCGCTGCCGCCGTAGTATTCGCTGTTGGTGTTGAGCACCTCGCGCCAAAAACCCTGGCGCGGCACCCCGATCCGATAATTGCGCGTCGCCCCGCCGAAGTGCCCGACGACGGCGAAGAGCGTGCGTTCCGCCGGGTCCGAGCGCAGGAACGCGATCAGGTTCGCGTCCGTGTCGTGACACGACAGCCAGCGGAAGCCCTGCGGGTTAAAGTCGTTTTCGCCGAGCACGGGTTCGGTCAGGTAAAGCTTGTTGAGGTCCCGCACGAGCAGGCGAACGCCTTCGTGGTCGGGATACTGGCAGAGATGCCAGTCGAGGCTCTTGTCGTGCGCCCACTCGCGCGACTGCGCGAACTCGCCGCCCATGAACAGCAGCTTCTTGCCGGGCCAGGTCCACATGTGCGCGTAAAGCGAGCGAAGGTGCGCGGCTTTCTCCGCAATGTGCCAGGCCCCCATTTTGAAGAGCATCGACGACTTGCCGTGCACGACTTCGTCGTGGGAAAACACCGTCACGAAATTCTCCGCATACTGGTAGAGCATGCCGAAGGTCAGATCGCTGTGGTGGAAGCGCCGCACGACCGACTCCTTCGTGAAATAGCGCAGCGTGTCGTTCATCCACCCCATGTTCCACTTCAGGTCGAACCCGAGCCCCCCGTCCTTCGCCGGCTTGCTCACCCCGGGGAACGACGTGCTCTCCTCCGCAATCGTCAGCGCGCCGGGATAGTACTGGTGCACGAGGTCGTTCACGCGGCGCAGAAAATCGATGGCCTCCAGATTTTCCCGGCCGCCGAATTTGTTGGGAATCCACTGCCCCTCCTTGCGCGAATAGTCGAGGTAGAGCATCGACGCGACCGCATCGACGCGCAGTCCGTCCAGATGGTAGCGGTCGAGCCACGCGAGGGCGTTCGCGATCAGGAAACAGCGCACTTCGTTGCGGCCGTAATTGAAGATGAGCGTGCCCCAGTCCATGTGCGCGCCCTGCCGCGGGTCCGCGTGTTCGTAAAGGTGCGTGCCGTCGAATTCCGCGAGGGCAAAACTGTCCCGCGGAAAATGCGCGGGCACCCAGTCGAGAATCAGCCCGAGCCCGCGCCCGTGCAGATAGTCGACCAACCAGGCAAAATCCTCCGGCGTGCCGAAGCGGTGCGTCGGCGCGAAAAAGCCCGTGACCTGGTAGCCCCACGAGCCGTCAAACGGATGCTCCGCGATCGGCATCACCTCGATGTGCGTAAACCCCATGTCGACCGCGTAGTCGGCCAGCTGCACCGCGAGTTCGCGATACGTCAGCGGCCGGTCCGCGTCCTCCGGCTTGCGTTTCCACGAGCCGAGATGGACTTCGTAAACCGACATCGGGCGGTCGAGCTGGCCCGCGTTCGTCCGGCGGCGCTCCATCCACGCGCCGTCCGTCCACGCGAATTTCGTCGTGTCGCAGACGATCGCGGCGTTGTTCGGCGGCGGCTCAAAGTAGGTGCCGTACGGATCGGTCTTCAGCAAAATGCCGCCGGCCTGGTTGCGGATCTCAAACTTGTAGAGTTCGCCCTCGCCGAGCCCCGGAATAAAAAGTTCCCAGACGCCCGACGCACCGAGCGAACGCATCGGATGGTAGCGGCCGTCCCACCGGTTGAAATTGCCCACGACCGACACGCGCGCGGCCGACGGCGCCCACACCGCGAACGATACGCCCGGCACCCCGTCGAGCGTCCGCAGATGCGCCCCGAGTTTCTCGTAGATCCGGTGCTCGTTGCCCTCGTTGAACAAAAACAGGTCCTGATCGCCGAGCGTGGGCAAAAACGAATACGGATCGTAAAACTGCCGGATCTCGCCGTTCGCGTAGGTCGCGCGCAACTGGTAGCGGAACACCTCGGGCCGTTTCGCCACAAACACCTCGAACACGCCCTCGGGCGCGAGCGCCTTCATCGCGTGCACCTTCAGCGGCTGCCCGCCGAGCTCCACCACCTCGCAGGCCGACGCGCCGCTCAGAAACGCCCGCACCACCACGCCGCGACTGCGGTTCCGCATCAGGGGGTGCATGCCGAGCACCGAGTGCGGCGTCGCGTGTTTCGCTTGGAGCAGTGAGGCGAGGTCGGCTTTGGAAATAATCACGCGGGCGAAGGGTTGAACGGTCGGACTGGGCGAAAAGTGGGCCGGAAGTCGAACGCGGTCTAGCCCGTATTTTTCAGGCCGCCGGAAATCCCGTTGATTGTCAGCTCGACCACGGCCCGCGCGGCCTCCGCCTCCTCGGCCGAAATCTTCCGCCCCGACCGCAGGCGCCGCAGCATGTCGACCTGGATGTAGTTCAGCGGATCGATGTAGGGATTCCGCAGCTCGACCGATTGCCGCAGCACCGGCTCGCCCGCCAGCAGCTGTTTCTGCCCCGTCACCGCGAGGATCGCCTCTTCCGTGCGGACAAACTCCGCCTCGAGCATTTCGAAGATGCGCCGGCGGATCGCTTCGTCCTCGACGAGCGACGCGTAGAGCGCCGCGATGCCCATGTCGGCCTTGCGCATCGTCAGCTGCGCATTGTCGATCATCGTCTGGAAAAACGGCCAGCCCGCATGCATGTCGCGCAACAGCGTCCGCCCCGGCGCGCCGCGGCCGAGCACCGCCCCGAGCGCGCTGCCGAGGCCGAACCAGCCCGGGAAATTGAAGCGGCTTTGCATCCAGGAAAACACCCACGGAATCGCGCGCAGGTCCTCCACGCTCGTCGTGTTCCGGCGAAACGTCGGCCGCGAACCGAATTTCAGGTTGGAAATCTCGTCGATCGGCGTCGCCTGTTTCCAGAACACCAAAAACTCCGGATCGTCGTGCACCGCGGCCCGGTAGGCCGCCAACCCCGCCCCACTCATCGCCTCCATCGCGTCGCGCCATGCCGCCGGCACCGGATGCGCCTTTTCCGCCGCGTGGGTGCCGAGCATCACCCCGTAGGCCATCTGCTCCAAAATGCGGTGCGCCAGATCGGGATCGTGGTAACGCGTCGACAACACCTCGCCCTGCTCCGTCACCCGGATGCCGCCATCGCGCAGCCCCGCCGGCTGCGCCAGAATCGCCTTCGCCGCCGGACCGCCGCCGCGCGCCACGCTGCCCCCGCGACCGTGAAACAGCGTGAGCTTCACCCCACACGCCGCGCACACGCCCGCGAGTTTCTCCTGGGCCTGATACAGCGCCCAGTTCGCCGTCAGGTAACCGCAGTCCTTGTTCGAATCGGAATATCCGAGCATCACGTGCTGGTGCACGGGGGCCTTCCGGCCCGGCAAGGCAAACAGCGCCGAGAGAATTTCCGGCGCCCGCTCCAGATCGTCGAGCGTTTCGAACAGCGGCGCGACCGGCAGCGCGGCTCCCGCGAGCGCCTGCAGCAACTCCACCTCCAACACATCCGACACGCCGTCGGTCATGCTGATCACATAGAGACCGAGCGCCGCCGGGCCGAACTTCGCGGCCACGCGGGCCGCCAGCGCGAGCGGATCGAGGACGTTCCGCGTGGCCGCCGAAAACCGCGCCAGCTCCGGCGCCCGCAGCGCCTCCGCCGTCGCGACCGCACCGAGCAGGAGCCCGCGTTTCTTTTCCTCGGCCAGCTTCGGGTAGTCGTCGCGCCCGAGCACCTCCGCGACCGCCGCGGCGTGATGCGACGAATGCTGCCGCAAATCCAACCGCGCCGTGTGCAACCCGAACACCTCCAGCTGCTGCGTCGCGATGCGCAGCTCGCCGCCCGTGAGCAACGCCCCGCGGCCCGCCGCCAGGCTCGCGCGGATCGTCTCCAGCGTGTCGGCGATCGTGGCGTGGTCGAGACACGTCCCCTCCCCGGCTTCGGCGGCGAGCACGCGGCCGTCCCGCACTTCGCCCACCGCCTGCGTCAGCCGTTCGCGCAGCACGCCGAGCACCAGCCGATACGGCTCGTGCGGATAACGTTTGCTCAGCTCCTCGATGTGCCGCGACAGGTGCAGATTCACCCGGAGTTCCTTCTTCAACGCGGGCACGACCGTGTCGCGCCGGTCGCTCACCGTCAGCGTGCGGGCCAGCTCGCGGGCCGCCAGCCGCACCTTCTCGATCGCAAGCCGCCGGTTGAGCAACAGCACCTCGGCCGTCACCGCCGCGGTCACGTTGGGATTGCCGTCCCGGTCGCCCCCGATCCACGAGCCGAAGGTCAGCCAGCGCACCGGCGCCTTCACGCCCGGATAGTGGCGCGCCAGCGCCTGCTCGAGATCGGTCTGCAGCCGCGGCAACGTCGCGAACAGCGTCGTATCGAAATACCACAGCCCCGTGCGCGCCTCGTCGGCCACTTCGGGGCGCGCGACGCGGCTCCGGTCGGTCAGCCACAACGACGCGATCTCCCGCTCGACGCACTCGGGCTCGAGCATCGCCGGTTCGGCCGCCAGCGCCGGCTGCGCCCGCACCCGCAAAATCTCCCCGAGCCGGCGCAACTTCGTCAGCAGCGTGCGGCGCTTCGACTCCGTCGGGTGGGCGGTAAACACGAGTTCGATCCCGAGCCGGTTCACCAGCGCCTGCATCGCCGCCGGCCCGACCCCTTCCTGCTTCAGCTCCACCACCGCGGCCTCGATCGTTTCGCGCAGCGGCTTCGCGTCGGGCCCGCCCGCCCCCGTGAGCCGCGCCGTCCGCCGCTGCCGCAGGAGCGTGATGCGAAAATTTTCCTCCGCCAGATTCACCAGCTCGAAATAAAGCGTAAACGCCATCGCCTGGTTGAACGCCTCGGCCGGCGTCAGCGCCGCCACCGCCGCGGCCAACCGCCCCGCCGCCCCGTCGGCCCCGGCGCGCCGCGCCTTCGCCAGTTTCCGCAGCGTCTCGACCGTCTCGAAGGTCTCCGCCCCCTCCAACCGCGTGATCACCCGCCCGAGCGCGCTCCCCAGCGCCCGGACTTCGGCGCGCAGCGTGGCGAGTTCGTGCAGGGCGGTGGAGGAACGGAGAGCGGGACGGGACATGGCGGCAGGTGGACGATGGCGGGCGGAAAGCCGACGCAACAGCCAAAATCGCGCCATAATCGCACCCCCACGCCGAAGCTTGCTTGCGCCCAACCCGCCGCGTTTGCTCCGCCCGTGATTCGCCGCCTCGTCCTCTTCGTCCTCCTCGCTCTCGCCGCGCCCCTCTCGCGCGCCCAGGACCGTCCGTTGATTTTGGACTCCGACTTCGGCGACATCGACGGCAAAACCAACGAGCGCGTCCTCCGCGGCCACGCCCGCGCCACCGACGGCACCACGCTGATCACGGCGGATGAAATTCGTTACAATCAGGACACCGAAACCATCACCGCCACCGGCCACGCCGTCTTCACCCGCAAGGACCTCCGCCTCCTGGCCGACAAACTCGTGCTGCTGCGCAAGGACCAGACTTTTCGGGCCGAACGCGTCCGTTTTGGCGTGCACCCCTATTATGCCGAAGGCGAATCCGCCACCGGCTCGCTCGAAGAGATCACGCTCAATCGCGCCGTCGTCACCTACGGCGAACCCGGACCGTGGCAGCCGACGTTTCGGGCCGACAAAATCATCTACGCCCCGGGTCAGCGGCTTCGCGCCGACAACGCCCAGGCCGGCATCGGCCACGCCCAGCCCCTGCCCTTCCCCCGCTTCCAACAGGGCCTCAAGGACTCGTTCATCACCTCGTTCGCGACCTTCAACGGCGGCTACCGCTCCTCGCTCGGCGCGTTCGGCGAAGCGGGCGTGCAGCTGCCCGTCGCGGCCGGCGTCAGGCTCGGGGGCGACCTCGGCGTTTATTCTGCCCGCGGCGTCATGTTCGGCCCGTCCGCCCGCTACGGCCGCGATGCCGGCGCCGGGGCCGCGGCCAATCTCCGCGGGTATTTTCGCAGCGGTTACATCAATGACCACGGCGACAAGGAGACCGATCTCCTCGGCCGACCCGTCCCCGAAAACCGCGGCTATGTCGAATGGCAGCACGAGCAGAAACTCTCCGAGAACCTCTCGCTCACCGCCCAGCTGAATTGGTGGAAAGACTCCGAGATCCTCCGCGATTTCCGCCCGCGGGCGTTCTTCCCCGTGCAAGCCCCCGACACCTTCGCCGAGGCCACTTACACCGGACAAAACTTTTTCCTCTCCCTGTTCGCCCGCTTCCAACCGAACTCCTTTCAACGCGTGCAGGAGCGCCTGCCCGAACTGCGCTTCGACCTCCTCCCGCTCGCCGTCGGCAACGGATTCTACCAACGCTTCCATGCGAGTGCCGCCGTGCTCCGCGAAAGCCAGGTGGCGGACGGCCTGGATCCGGCGCCAAAAGCCACCCTGCCGGCCCTGCCGCTTTCCGCCACGATCTCGGCCTCCGCCGGCACGTTTCTCCGCGACGGACCGCAACGCCGGACCAACCGACTCGACGCCTACTATGCGATCGAGCGCCCCTTCGCCTACCGCGATTGGCTCGCGTTCACCCCCGTCGCGGGCGCCCGCGTCACCTCCTACTCGCAGATCCGCGAGTCCACCCTTTCGGTCCTCAGCCTGTCGAGCCGTCCGCTGACCGTCGTCGACGCCCCGCTCGTCGCCAAACCCTCCTACACCCGCACCCTCGGCGAAATCGGCTTCGACGCCGCGCTCCGCAGCAGCGCGACCTTCAATTATAAGAACCCCCTCTGGAAAATCGACGGTCTCCGCCACCTCCTCACCCCGCGCGTGAGCTACCGCTACATTCCCGACGCGCACAAAGGCGCTGACCGCATCCCCGCCATCGACCGCCGCACCTTCGCCACCTACCTCCCGCCCCTCGGCCTCGGCGACCAGCGCAACCTCGACGATCTCAGCGCCACCAACACGCTCCGCGTCGGCTTCGACAACACGCTCCAGACCCGCGACCCCGTCTACGGCTCCCGCGATCTGCTCACCTTCAACGTCGCGAACGATTTTCGCTTCAAGCGCAACGCCACCGCCAGCGGCCTGGAACGCCGCGTCTCGGAAACCCACGCCGAACTCGCCTTCGCTCCCGCGAACTGGGTATCGGTCGACGTTTACCAGAGCTTCGCGCCCCAGAGCTTCACGCTCCGCGAGTTCAACTCCGCCGTCACGCTGCGCGACGGCGAGGTCTGGTCCGTGCGTTTCTCGAACAATTTCCTCCGCCACCAAATTCAGGACTACCAGCTCGACGCCCGCCTCCGCCTGAACGAGACCTACGAAGCCCTCTCGCGCCTCCACTACGACGCCCGCAAACGCCGCTTCAACGAGCAGGCCTACGGCCTCGCCCAAAATCTCGGCAACACGTGGCTCGTCTCCTACGTCGTCAGCCTCTACTCCGGCCCCCGTCGCGAAAGCAACTTCGGCCTCAACGTCCAAATCGAAGCCCGCGGCTTCTGATTGATCCGCGGATCTCGTCGGGCCGGCCCTGCGCCGCCCGCCTCTCCGTCCCACCCTATGAGTCTCACCGGCAGCCAGCAAAAAATCTTCCTCCGCCTCGTCGCCGCGCTCCGCCCCAACTGGCACAGCGACGTCAACCTCCCCGCGGGCATCTCCGAACTGTTCGCCGCCAACCGCTCGTTCGGTTCGCGCGACCGCCGCCTGTATCGCGAACTCATCTACACCACGCTGCGCTTCCTGCCGTGGATTGAGCCGCTCCTCGACACCGATCCCGACCGCGCCGCCAAAGCCGTCGCCTGGCTCGCCGCCGACCTGCCCGCCACCCAGGGCTACCGCGCCGCCCTCTGCGCCGCCTGGCCCGCCTGCCCGCCCTCGGTCGCCGCCAAGGCCGCGCACCTCGGCGCCAGCGCGGACACCCTGCTGCCCGCGTGGATGACCCGCCATTGCCCTGAGGCCGCCGTCGCGCCCAACCTCGACACGCTCCATACCCGCGCCCCGCTCTGGCTCCGCCTGCAGTCCAACGACGCCGCACGCGTCGTCGCCGAGTTCACCGCGAAACAGTGGCCCACGCGCCGCTCGCCCGTCCTCCCGGGTGCACTCGAAGTTCTCGCCGAGGCCGACGTCACCAAGTCCGACGCGTGGACCCACGGCCTCATCGAGGTCCAGGACCTCGGCTCCCAGCTCATTTTGGAATCCGCCGCGATCGCGCCCGGCGGCCGTTGGCTCGACGCCTGCGCCGGTGCCGGGGGCAAAACCCTCCAGCTCGCCGCACTCCTCGGCCCCAAGGGCCACGTCGACGCGCACGACATCCGCGCCTCCGCCCTCCGCGAACTCGAGATCCGCGCCACCCGCGCCCGCGCCACGACCATCTCCGTTCTCCCCGCCCTGCCTGCGACCGCCGCCTACGACGGCGTGTTGGTCGACGCCCCGTGCAGCGGCACCGGGACTTGGCGCCGCGCCCCGCACCTCAAGTGGACGACCAGCGCCGGCCAGGTCAGCACCGCCGCCGAAAAACAACTCGCCCTGCTCGCCCAATTTTCCGCGCTCGTGCGCCCCGGCGGCCGTCTCCTTTACGCGACCTGCTCGCTCAGCCACCTGGAAAACGAAGACGTCGTCACCGCCTTCCTCGCCGCCCACGGCGATTTCACCGCCGAGCCCCCCGCCCGCGCCTTCGGCGGCACGCCGCGCCGCGTCGGCCTCGCCATTTTGCCCGCCGCCCACAACACCGACGGTTTCTATGTCGCGTCGCTGCGCCGGAGCTAAAGTAGGGCGGACTTCCGTCCGCCTTGGTTAAGCACCCGACGGCGGACTGAAGTCCGCCCTACTCCTCAGACCGGCTTCCGCAACAGTCCGGCCAGCCGCGTAAACGTTTCCTCGCCGAACCCGAGCGCCCGCTTGATCTGCGCATCGCGCTCCACCGGATTGGCGATCTGCGCCGTCGCGCGCCACTCGCGCCACCCCATCAGGCCGAACGCCCACATCACCGCGCCCGTGACCGGCACCGGCACGTCGCTGCCGTGCAGCATCCGCGCGGCCAGCTCCGGCTCGAGCATCCGTTTCAACGCCCCCGGTCGCAGCCGAAAATTGACCGCCGCCAGCGCGCTGTTGTCGCCGTAGAGCCGCGGAAAGCGGCGCGTCATCTCCACGAACACCTCAAAATAATCGGGATCGATCAGCATCGTCCCCGTGCCGCTGTGCGCCGCGATGCACGTCACGCCGATCTCCAACGCCCGCGTGAGCACCCGCGGATCCGCCAGTTTCGGCGCGAGCACCGGCAACGTCCGCTCGCTGCCCGTGTGCGCGAGAAGAATCAGCCCGCTCTCCGCCATCCGCTCGAGAAACCGCGTGTAGCGCACGTCGTTCCAGTCGATGTTCTGGCAATTCGGCAGGCACTTCAGCATCACCGCGCCGCCGGCCAGACAACGCTCCAACTCCTCCCGCGCGTCGCGCCGCGCCGGATGGATCGACACCGCCGGCAACAACTCGCGGTGCGTGCGGGCGAGCTGCAGCACAAAATCGTTGGGCACATAAAACGAGCCCGCCTCTCCGATTTTTGTCCCGTCGTCCCGGTGCGGCTCGTCCTGCGCGAGGATCACCACCGCATCGAGCGACGACTCGCGCACGAAGTGCAGCAGCCGCTCCGCATACAGCCGGTCGAGATCACCCGTGAGCGCACCCGCGGGCAGCCCCACGCTGCGCAGCATGAACGGCGCGCCGTATTTCGTCACGCCGCGCGGCCGATACCAGCAACCCGTGCCGCCCGTGCCGTTGCCGACGACGTGGACGTGACAGTCGATGCGCACGGCGGGTGGGTTCGCAGCCGGGAACGCTTCAGAACTTCACCGCGGCAGCGCGAGCTCGCGGCACCCCTTGAGGTCGAGCTTGCCCGTGCCCAGCACCGGGATTTTTTCCACCCGCCGGATGAGCTTCGGCACCCAGAGCCCCGGCATGCCGCTGGCGAGCAGTTTCTCCCGGATCACGTCGCTCGTAAAATCCAGCGTCGTGAGCAGCACGAGCGCCTCGCCCTTGCTCGCGTCGGGCACGCCGATGACGACCACGACATAGCCGGCGGTCTGGTCGAGGTCGAACAGCTCGCTGATTTTGTTTTCCACCGTGCCGTGCGGCACCATCTCGCCGCCGATTTTGGAGAACCGCGACAGCCGGCCCTCGATGAACAGGAATCCGTCCTCGTCGAACCGCCCGAGGTCGCCCGTGACAAACCAACCGTCGCGAAACGCCCCCTTCGTCTTCTCCGGGTCGTCGAGATAACCCGCGAACACGTTCGCGCCCCGGAACAGCACCATGCCGGTCTCGGACATCGGCAGTTCCTGCCACGTCTCCGGATCCACGACCCGCGCCGTCATGCCGGGCATCATCCGGCCGACGGCTCCGGGCCGGTTGCCGAGCTGCGGCTCGTTCGTCGACACGACGACCGGCGGATGCGGCTGGTTGATATTCGCGGCCGGCGTCGTCTCCGTCAGCCCGTAGCCCTGCATGATTTCGATGTGAAACGTCTCCCGGAACGTCCGCGCCAGGTCGTCGGGCAGCTTCTCCGCCCCGGTCACCACGAGATCCAGCGACCGCAGCTCGCCCGGCAGCGCCTTCTTCAGCACGGGCCGGATAAACGTCGGCGCCCCCAGCAGCACCGTCGCTTTTTCGTCGCGGATCGCCTCGATGATTTTCCGCGTGTCCAACGGGCTCGGCACCGTGACGACGTGGCACCCGCGGAGCAGCGGATACCAGAGCGTGACCGTGAAACCGAAGCTGTGAAACACCGGCAGGCACCCGAGCAGCGAACACGTCTCGGGCAGGATCGAGAGCGAGGAAATCTGCGCGCAGTTCGCGAGAATGTTGCGGTGCGACAGCACGACGCCCTTCGGCTCGCCCGAACTCCCGCTCGTGAACAGCAAGCCCGCCTCCTCCCGGTCGCCGCACCGCGGCAGCCCGAGCAGATCTGCACACACTTGGTTGGGGAGCACCCATGCCGCGATCAGCCACGGCAACAGCGCGCGTTTGCCGCCGCACGCCTCGATCTCGGCCTTGAGATCCAGCGTCCGCTCCGGCCACGGAAAATTCGGCAGCTTCGCCCGCACCGCGTCCGCGCTCAACACCGTGGCAATGCCGCCCAGCTTTAAACTCGCTTCGATTCCCGCGCGCGCGGTCGTGAAATTCAGGTTCACGGGAATCTTCCCCGCCGCCAGGATCGCGAGATTCGCGATAAACGCCCCCGCCCCCGGCGGCAGCACGACGCCCACGCGCCGCTCCGGGACCGTTGCGCGGATCCGCCGCGACAGGGCCGCCGCCGCCGCATAGAGCTGTCCGCATGTCACCGCCCGCCGCCCGAACGTGCGGTCGATCACCTGCACGCGCCCCGGATGTTTCGCGAGCGCCCGGATGCATTCGCGCCCGAGATGCCGCTTCAACACCGGCCGTTCCTCGAACGCCCGGCACCCCAGATCGAGCAGTTCGCGCCGCGCCCAGGCGGGGCTCACCCGGTCCGGCGCCGTCGCCGTGCCAAACGCGATGAACGCGTGCGTCGGCAGCAACCGCGGCGACTTCCAGAGATATTTGTTGCCCGCAAACGAGAACACCGAGCCCCACAGCCCGTCGATCGCCGCCGCGATCACGGGCACGTTCGCCTGGCGGGCCATAACCTCGAAGCCGCGCTGAATTTCCATCAGCTGCCCGGTGCGCGAAATGTGCCCTTCCGGACACAGGCACACCAGCTCCCCCGCCTTCAGCGCCGCCACCGCCGCTTTCATCCCCGCCCGCGGCTGCTCCACCGAGATCGGGATCGACCCGCTCATTTCAAAACACCAGTTGAAAAACCCATTCCGCCTCAGTCCCTGGTGGCCGACAAACCGGATCGGCCGCGGACACGCCAGCTGCAGCACGACCACGTCGACGTAGGAAATGTGGTTCGCAATCAGCAATACGCCGCCCGTGGACGGGATGTTCCCCGCACCGCTGGTCCGCACACGATAAAGCACGCGCGCAACCGAGCGGGCGATGAGTTCGAGCAAAAACGGGAGGTGGGAGCGCCGACGAAAGGCGGAATAGGGCATGAGCGCGGAGGAGTTATGGCGCCAAATTCGGCGGAGTTTCCAAGCTTTTTATCCGGGCAACGCAGCCGCGACGGATAGGCCTTACCGTCGCGCACCACGCGTTTGCGGTCACGCCGGTGCCGCGGAGATGCCCTCGGCGCCGACCCGCTCGTCGCTCGCCGTCACCCACGCCGCTGCGAAGGTTTTCGGGGGGGCACTTCCTCGACCAGGCCGGTTCCCTCGCCGTGGCGTTCCGTTCCAGGCTCGCCAGCGTGGCGCGGCACTCGTCCCTCCGTTGCGCGCCCAGCCCCGCGGTCACTGGCCCAACCGCGTCCATCCAGATCGAGCGTCAACGGTTGATTTTGCCCCATTCCCGCACGTCCGCGGCGAGCGCGCGAAAGCCCGGGAAATCGTGCTCCAGCCGCCGCGGATCGCGCCGCAGCCGTTCCAACTCGTGCAGCGCGCACCGGATCTCGTGCGGCAGGCTCGGGCGGTCCGTCCCGTAGGCCCGCCATTTCAACTCCGCCCGCGAGTAGGGCGCCCGCCCGCCGTCCTGCCCGGCGAGCCACGCCGCCTCCGTCACGCCGGGGTCGCGCCCGCACAGCAGCCACGCCTCCAGCGCGGGCACCGCCACGCCCACGGCCCGCAGCACCCGCGCCCGGCCGTGCGCCGCCGGAAATTTCTTCGTCGTCCGGTGAAAAATCCCGCGCAACTGGCACATCCGGCAATGCGGATGAAAATACCCCGGCGCATCGTGCGCCGCCGTGTGCACCACCGAATCGTCCGAGTCGCAACTCACGACGAGCGCATCGGTGTCCGTGTTGAAATGCAGATGCCGGATCACCGCCGGCAGCAGTTGCGCGACGTTCGGCCACCCGCGCGCCCGCAGCCCGGGCGACACAAACTGCGGCGGCGCGCCCAGCACCGCCTCGACCAACACCCGCAGCACCGCCTCGTCGGCCGGCGACTCGCTCAACAGCGCCACTTTCATCGTTCCTCCGGCACGCCGCCGAGGATGCCGCTGAACCACATGTCGCCGAGCGAGCCTTCGCTCAACAGTTCCTTGAGATCCGCCCGGTCCGCCAGCCGTTCGAAGCGCGCCTCGGCCCCGTGTTTCTGCGCGATCACAATCTCCTCCGGGTGCTCCCGGAACAAATCCAGCAGGTACGGCGAATGCGTCGTCGCGATCACCTGCACGGCCCGCCGCGCGAGCCCGAACGACTGCGGATAACTCAGCCGGTAGAGCACGTCGCGCACCTCGCGCAACATCCGCGGATGAATGCCCCGGTCGATCTCCTCAATGCACAGCACCGACGGCGGATCGGGATCGAACGCCAGCGCGAGCATCCCCAGCAGATAAAGCGTGCCCTGCGACAGATTGTCCGCCGTCACCACCTCGCCGTTGTCGAGCCGCAGGCCAAACTCCGCCGCGCCCGCCGCGTCCTCCGTCACCTCGAGTCCGCAAAACTCCGGCAGGAGCCGGATCGCCTCGGCCGTCAGCGCCGCAAACTCCGCCGGCGCCCGCGTGCGCAACGTCGCCAACACCGCCGCCAGATTCCCGCCGCCGGCCGACAACTCCGCACCCGTGCGCACCAGCGACGGCTCGGCCATCGCCTCCTGGTCCAGCCGATACGAGCGGATGTGGGCGATCATCGCGCGCACGACGGGCCACTCGGGCGCCTCCGCCGGCACCACCCGCAGCAAATCGCAGACATGGTCCGACAGGCAGCCCAGGTTCACGTGCACCGTGTCGTGCGGCGGCCAGAAACGAAACTCGATCTGCGGACCGCCGGTCTTCGGCTCGCCCTCGGCCAGCGGCAGCTTCGCCAGCGTCCGCAGCCGCAACAGCGCCTGAATCAGGCTCGTCTTGCCGCTCCCGTTCGGGCCGATGACCAGATTGAACGGCGCGAGCACGAGGCTGGTTTCCCGCAACGCTTTGAAATTTCGAAATGCGACAGACGCGATCACGCGACACTCTCAACCGGATTTCCCGCCGCCGCCAGCCCGCAAATGCCCGCTCTCCCCAGCCGCGCTTGCACCGTCCGCCGGTCCCGATCGAGCCGCCGCGCCGTCTCCTCGATGCTCCCCGCCTGCGCGAACACGATGCGCGTGTCGCGCCGCAACAGCTCCTCCGCCGTCAGCGCCCCGGACTCCATGAGGACATTCCAGTCCTCGGCCCCGGCCCGCACCAGCGGCCCCGCCGGCCGGTCGTCCGCGCGCAAAACCAGATTCCGCCCGCACGGCTCGCGTTCGCGAAAATTCCCCCGCCACGGCTGCCGCGCCCCGAGCGCCGTCTCGATCCACGCCAGCGCCCCGCGCGTGCACTCCGCCGCCTCGTCCTCCCCGCGCAACCGCCCCGCGATGTGCGTCACCAGCGTCGACCATTCGTCGGGCGACGCGTCGAGCTGCTCGCGCAGCGACGGCGTCGCGAGCTGGTCGGAGCACAGGCGGTAATAAAAATCCTCCCGGAACCGCCCGGCCCGCCTCTCCGCCGGCCGGTCGCGGTTCGTCGCCGCGATGATCTTCGCCGCGAAGCGCCGCGACTCCGTTCCGCCCGGCGGCGGAAACGCGCGCGCCTGCAGCACCCGCAACCGCTTCACCTGAATGTCCGTCCCCACCTCGCCGATCTCATCGAGGAACACCGCCCCCGTCGGCGGACACACCTCCATCCAACCCGCCCGGTCCGCCAACGCCCCGGAAAACGCGCCGCGCCGGTGACCGAACAACGCCGACTCAATCAGCGTGGGCGACAGCGCGGCCAGGTTCAGCGGGAAAAACCCCGCGGCAAAATCTTGCGTGAACGCCCCGCGCTTCGGCGCGGAGGGCACGTAACGCGAAAGCGCGCGGGCCCGCGCGACCAGTTCTTTGCCCGTGCCCGACGGCCCGTTGATCAGCCTGGAGAAATCCCCCTCCGCGCGTGCCGGCCGCGGCGATCGCGCCCCAGATCGTGCGTGAAGAGTGACTGCCGGATCGCCGCCCGCAACCGCGCCATCGGCGCCGATCCGCCCACGCGCGAGCGGAAAATAGTGTGCACGGCCCGCCGGATTTGACACGCGCTCGCCAACCGCTGCGACGCCGGCTGCGGCCCGATGCGCTCCCCCAGCCCCGGCAACGCGAAAAGCTTTTCCGCCTCCGCCCGAAACGCCGGAAAACTCGCCGTCGCCGTCGGCGGGCGCGTGTTCCACTCCGCCTCGTGCTCCTGAAAATCCGCGCCCAACGCCGCGCGTTCCGCCGCGATCCGCTCCGGCAAAAACGGATTCGGCCCGTTCATCCCGTGCACCGCCTCCGCCAAACGCCGGTCGGCCGGACTGAACACGGCCCCGGGAGCTTTGCTCGTTTTTGCCCTGTTTTGTCAGTCGCCTGCCGTTTTCTGCCAATCCACGGCACGCGTCCGCGCGGGGCAAAAAACCAATGACCCAAGGACCGCAGCAGGTAACGCGCTTCGCATCCGCCGCGGCACGGCCCGGGCAATGGCCGGCGGCGTCGCTCCACCGCGTCACCCTCCCCTCCATGAAATTCCCGCCTCGTCTCCGCGCCGGTCTCGCCGCACTCGCCGCACTGGCCGCGGGCGCCGCCTCCGCTTTCGCCGCCGGCACGCTCCTTCCCACCGACGCCCCTCACGCCCCACTCCAGATCCGCGTCCACCAGGTCAATGTGACGCGCAATAACGGGTTTGCGCAGACCGCGGTGCTCCAGACGTTCTCCCGTGGCTCACTCTCGCCCTCGCCGCCGCGACGATGGTCGTCCCGCTCCTCCCCGGCGCGGCGGGGGGACTGCCATGCGACCGCGCGGCGCTGGCCCGCGGTGAGCTGTGGCGCTTGTTCACCGCGCACCTCGCGCACTTCGGCCCCAATCACCTGCTCTGGGACCTCGCGGTCTTTCTCGTGCTCGGCGGCACACGGGTCGGCCTGTTCGCCACCTCGCTCTGCCGCCGTGGCCACCGACCCGCCACCGTGTGCGACGCCCTCGTGCTCGCCGGCTGCACCCCCCGCCTCCTCGGTCCCCCAACTCCGGCGCGCCGCTTGCTGACTGCATCCGAATCGGAGGCATCGCCTTACCCCGCACTCCGAGTTGCATTCCCTCCAACCCCCGCCATCCGTGTCGGCCTGTGGTTAAGCAACTCGCCTCATCCTCCCGCGCCGCCTCGCCCTCGCCCGAATGCATCCGCCTGCGCGGCGTCCGGCAAAACAACCTCAAGGGCTTCGACCTCGACGTCCCGCTCGGCCGCTACATCGCCGTCACCGGCCTGAGCGGCGCCGGCAAATCCTCCCTCGTCTTCGATACCCTGCACGCCGAAGGGCAACGCCGCTACGTCGAGACGTTCAGCGCCTATACCCGCCAGTTCCTCGATCTCCTCGACAAACCCAAGGTCGACCGCATCGAAAACATCCGGCCCTCCATCGCCATCGAGCAGTCCAACACCGTCAAAACCTCCCGCTCCACTGTCGGCACGATGACGGAGCTCACCGATTTCTTCAAAGTCTGGTTCAGCCACGTCGCGGAATGCTTCGACCCCGCCACCGGCGAAAAGGTCGAGGACGACAACCCGCAGACCATCTGGGCCAAGACCGCCGCCGCCCACGCCAACCGCACGCTCCTCGTCTGCTTTCGCGTCGCCAAGCCCGCCAACCTCACGTGGCCCGAGATCCTCACCAATCTCAAAAACCAGGGCTACGTCCGCCTCCTCGCCGACGACACCGTCCACAAGATCGAGGACCTGCTCTCGGCTTCCGCCTCCGGGCCCTCGACGCTCGACGCTTCGCTCTCAACGCTGACCGCCATCCACGTCATCCAGGACCGCCTCGGCCTCACCGCGGCGAACAAGTCGCGTTTCCTCGAGGCGACCGAGACCGCCCTCCACTTCGGCCAAGGCCAGGTTTTTTTCTTCGACGCCCAGGCCGCCGCTCCCGGCACGCCGCACTTCCCGCCCGCCGGCCATTTCTCCCGCGGCCTCCACTCGCCCTCGACCGGCCGCACGTTCCGCGCCGCCTCGCCCGCTCTCTTTTCGTTCAACTCTCCCCTCGGCGCCTGCCCGAAGTGCCGCGGCTTCGGCCGCGTGATCGACATCGACTACCGCCTCACCGTCCCCGACCAGTCCCTCTCCCTCGACGACGGCGCCATCAAGTGCTGGGAGAGCGAAATCTACGGCGAGTCCAAAAAAGACCTCTACGTTTTCGCCAAGAAGAAGAAAATCCCGACCCACGTCCCGTTCGCCTCGCTCACGCCCGAGCAACAGAGCTTCGTGATCGACGGCGAACCCGGCTACGGCGAGGAAAACGGCAAGCCCTGGCCGCAGTATTGGTATGGCGTGAAGGGCTTCTTCCGCTGGCTCGAGAAGAGCACCTACAAGATGCACGTGCGCGTCTTCCTCGCCCGCTACCGCGCCTACAACCCTTGCCCGGCCTGCGGCGGCCAGCGCCTCCAGCCCGAAGCCCTTTGCTGGAAATGGCAAAACCGCACGCTCCCCGATCTCTACCAACTCCCCGTCTCCGCACTCCTGACCCTCATTGCTCATTGGTCATCCGGCCCGGACCATTCAAACGGGTCCGCCCACTCCGCTGATCTCGCGTTCGACTCCATCCGGACCCGTTTGCGCTACCTCGCCCAGGTCGGCCTCGCCTACCTCACCCTCGACCGCCAGTCCAAAACCCTCTCCGGCGGCGAAGTCCAACGCGTCAACCTCACCTCCTGCCTCGGCACCTCGCTGATCGACACGCTTTTCGTCCTCGATGAACCCAGCGTCGGCCTGCACCCGCGCGACATCGACCGCCTCATCGCGATCATCCGCACCCTCACCGACTCCGGGAACACCGTCGTCGTCGTGGAACACGACGAGGCCATGATCCGCGCCGCCGATCACGTCATCGAAGTCGGCCCCGAGCCCGGCAGCCGCGGCGGCCACATCGTTTTCGAGGGCACGGTCCCCGCCCTCCTCGCCTCGACCGCCAGCATCACCGGCGCCTACTTCTCCGGCCGCGAAACGATCGCCACGCCCGCCTCCCGCCGCCCCGTTCCGGCCGGCCACCCGTCGCTCCATTTCACGAACGCCACGAAGCACAATCTCCGCGACCTCTCGTTTTCCCTCCCCCTGCACCGGCTCGTTTGCCTCAGCGGCGTCTCCGGCTCCGGCAAGTCCACCCTGCTCGACCACGTCATCTACCAGGGCCTCCTCGCGCAACGCCTCCAGCTCACCGAAGACCCCGCCGCCATCGCATCCATTTCCCCCTTACCGGCGGACGCCCCGTTTTCCGAAATCCTCCTCGTCGACCAGTCGCCCCTCTCCCGCACCCCGCGCTCGAACCCCGCGCTCTACACCGAAGCCTGGGATCTCATCCGCGACCTCTACGCCGCCACCCCCGCCGCCCAGGCCGCCGGCTTCAACCACTCGTCGTTCTCTTTCAACAGCGGCGACGGCCGCTGCGACCACTGTCTCGGCCTCGGCTACGAGCGCGTCGAGATGCAGTTTCTCTCCGACGTTTTCGTCCCGTGCCCCGTCTGCGAAAGCCGCCGCTTCAAACCCGAGGTCCTCGCCATCCGCTGGAACGACCGCTCCGTCGCCGACCTGCTCGCCACACCTGTCACCGACGCCCTGGCGCTTTTCGCCGACCACCCGGCCATCCGCACCCGCCTCTCCTCCCTCGAATCCGTCGGCCTTGGCTACCTCACCCTCGGCCAGCCCCTCAACACCCTCAGCGGCGGCGAATCCCAACGCCTCAAACTCGTCCGCTACCTCGGCACCTACACCGCTGCGTCCGACGCCCAGCCCTCGGCTCCGCTCGCGCCCGCCCCGGGCGCGTTGCTCCTCCTCGACGAACCCACCACCGGCCTCCACCGCCACGACGTCAAACGCCTCCTCGCCGTTCTCCAGGCCTTGGTCGACCGCGGCCACAGCGTCATCGTCATCGAACACAACCTCGACGTCCTCAAATCCGCCGACTGGCTCCTCGAAATCGGCCCCGACGCCGGCGCCGACGGCGGCCGCATCGTCGCCGAAGGCCCGCCCGAGCTCGTCGCCCGCGCCGCCAACGCGACGTCGCCCTTCCTCCTCGCCGCCCTCGCCGCCGATGACCGCGCCCTCCTCGCCGCCGAAGCCCCCGCCCCCTACCTGACAAACCCGCCGTCGCTCACCGCTCTCCCCTCCACGCTCCGCGCGACCTCCCGCGCCACGCTGGAGATCGTCGGCGCCCGCGAGAACAACCTCAAAAACCTCTCGCTCTCGATCGCCCACCGCCAACTCACCGTCGTCACCGGCGTCTCCGGCTCCGGCAAATCCACCCTCGCCTTCGACATCGTGTTCGCCGAGGGCCAGCGCCGCTTCATGGAGTCCATGTCGCCCTATGCGCGCCAGTTCGTCGAACAGCTCCCCCGCCCCGCCGTCGACCGGCTCACCGGCATTCCGCCCACCGTCGCGATCGAGCAACGCGTCACGCGCGGCTCCCGCAAATCCACCGTCGCGACCATCACCGAGGTCGCCCAATACCTCCGCCTCCTCTACGCGCGCCTCGGGATCCAGCACCATCCCGACTCCGACAAACCCGTCACGCCCCTCTCGCCCGGACAACTGCGCGCCCTCCTCGCCCGCGTCCTCGCCTCCCCCGCCGCCCTCCGCGCGAAACACCTCTACCTCTGCGCCCCGCTCATCCGCGGTCGCAAGGGCCACCACCAGCCCATCGCCACCTGGATCGCCAAGCAGGGTTACGAACTCCTGCGCGCCGACGGCCAGCTCACCCGCGTCGACGCCTTCCAAAAACTCGACCGCTACAAGGAGCACGACATCGAGGTCGTCGTCGCGGATCTGAAGCAGGAACCGCGCACCGGTCCCGCGCTCGACCGCGCCCTCCGCCTCGGCAAAGGCGCCTGCTTCCTCCTCACCCCCCAGGGCACGATCCTCTCCTGGTTCTCCACCACCCGCACCGACATCGAGACCGGCGAGAGTTTCCCGGAGCTCGACCCGAAAAATTTCTCCTTCAACTCGCCGCGCGGCTGGTGTCCCACCTGCCGCGGCCACGGCCGCGTTTTCCCCTGGATGCTCGAGCCCACCGACGACGACAAGGACGACTCCGCCGCGCGCCTCCGCGAATTCGGCGTCGACTCCGCCGACGACCTTTCCGACACCGGCTCGCCCTGCCCCGACTGCCACGGCGCCCGGCTCAACCGCATCGGCCGCGCCGTCAAACTCGCCTTCCGCCCTTCCGCCAAACAGCTGCCCCTCTCCCTCCCCGGCCTTCTCGCCGCCACCCCGTCGCAACTCCTCGTCCACCTCCGCTCCCTCGCACTCGACGCCCGCGGCACCCTCATCACCCAGGACATCGTCCCGCAAATCGAGGAACGCCTCAAATTCCTCGACCACGTCGGCCTCGGCTATCTCTCGCTCGACCGCCCCACCGACACCCTCTCCGGCGGCGAAGCCCAACGCATCCGCCTCGCCGCCCAGCTCGGCACCAATCTCGCCGGCGTCCTCTACGTCCTCGACGAGCCCAGCATCGGCCTCCACGCCCGCGACAACGACCGCCTCATCGAAACCCTCGAAGCCCTCCGCGCGAAGGGCAACACCCTCCTCGTCGTCGAGCACGACGACGAACTCATGGCGCGCGCCGACCGCATCATCGACCTCGGTCCCGCCGCCGGCATCCACGGCGGCGAACTCCTCGCACACGGCACCCCCGCCGAGATCCGCGCCAGCGCCAGCTCCCTCACCGGCCTCTTCCTCGCCAAGGGCATCGCCCACCCGCTGCGCGGCGCCTATCGCCCGCTCGCCCATCCCCCCGCCAAAACCTCCGATCCCGCGTCCGCTCCGCTCACGCTCACGGGCGTTTCGTTTCGCAACCTGAAAAACGTCGACCTCCGCCTCCCACCGGGCCGTCTCATTATGGTCGCCGGCCCGAGCGGCGCCGGAAAATCCACGCTCTTCCGCGACGTGCTCCAGCCCGCCGTCGCCCACGCGATCAAAGCGAAAGCCAAAAAACTCACCGGCCGCGATTTCGTCCAAGCGACCGGCTTCGCCACCGAAGGCTCGCCCACGCCCTTCACCGCGCTCACCGGCGCCGGCTCGTTCCGTTCCGTCATCGAGGTCGACCAATCCCCCATCGGCAAGACCCCGCGCTCCACCCCGGCGACCTATCTCGGCATCTTCGATCTCATCCGCCAGTTCTTCGCCTCGCTGCCCGAGTCAAAGATCCGCGGATACGCCGCCGGACGCTTCTCCTTCAACACCGCCGGCGGCCGCTGCCCCGCCTGCGAGGGCGCCGGCCGGATCAAACTCGAGATGGCGTTCATGCCCGACACCTATCTCCCCTGCGACGACTGCCGCGGCTCCCGCTACAGCCCCGACCTCGACGACATCACGTGGAAAAGCAAAACCATCGGTCAAGTCCTCCAGCTCACCTTCGAGGAGGCCGCGCTGTTTTTCGATTTCCACTCCCAGCTTTCGCAGGTCTGCCGGCTCATGGTCGAGTGCGGCCTCGGCTACCTCACGCTCGGCCAGTCCTCCCCGACGCTCTCCGGCGGCGAAGCCCAGCGCCTCAAACTCGTCACCGAACTCTCCACCGGCCTCGCCACCTACCGCGAACGCTCGCGCGGCACCCTCCCGCGCAACCTCTATCTCCTCGAGGAACCCACCATCGGCCTCCACCTCAGCGACTGCGAGAAACTCATCCACGTCCTCCATTCCCTCGTGGACCAGGGCCACACCGTTGTCGTCATCGAGCATCACCTCGACCTGCTCCTCGAAGCGGATTACATCGTTGAACTCGGTCCGGTCGGCGGCCCCGCCGGCGGCGAATTGCTCTACCAGGGCGACCTCGCCGGCCTGCTCAAAATCAAAGCCAGCCCGACCGCCCCCTACCTGCGCGCGAAACTGAAACGCTGACCGCCCGCCCCGGCCCATCGGCCCGGGGCGTCACTTCCCCGCCACACTCGCGTCGTGCGCCTTCACCGCATCCTGCACGACCTTGATCAGTTCGGCGATCGCCACCGGCTTCAGCAGATAACGGAACAGCGCCGCCTCGTTCACGCTCCGCAGCAGCATCTCCGGCTTCATGTAGCCGGTCACCAGGATGCGCTGCATGTGCGGAAATTCCTCGCGCGCGCGCACCAGAAAATTCATCCCGTTGCCCCCCGGCATCAGGTGGTCGGCCACCACCACTTTGAACGTTTTCTTCTGCAAAATAAAATCGGCTTCCCGCGCGGTCGTCGCCGTCGTGATGTCAAACAACGGGGACAGGGCGGTCGAGAAAACATCCAGCAACGCCTGCTCATCATCGACGAGTAACACCGCGACCTTCGTGGGGGCACCGGGCGCGGCGGCTTTGGCATCGGCTGGATTCATTGCCGCGATGGTGCTTCCGCCCCTCCGCATGGCAAATCCAATTCTGGCCCGCGCGTGCGGGAAACGACGGACCGCGAGGGTTTGCCTCGCTCCGTCCCCCCAAAACCTGTTTAACCGCCTCCGATGGAAACACCCGATCTGCTCGAGGCCGTTCGTGCCGGTAACCTTGCGACCCTTTCGCCCGGCGCGCTCACGTTGGAGCGTCTCACCGCGCGCAACGCCGCCGGCAACACCCCGCTCCATCTCGCGGCCAAACTCGGTCACCTCGGCCAACTCCCGCGCGCGGTGCTCACCGCCGACTCCCTCACCCTCAAGAACGACGCCGGCTATACCCCGCTCCACCACGCCGCGCGCGGCGGCCACCTCGATCAGATCCCGCCGGCCCTCCTCACCGCCGACACCCTCGCGGCACGCAGCAACGCCGGCTTCACCGTGTTTCATGTCGCCGCCGCCCACGGCACGCTCACCCAGGTCCCGGCCGGCCTGCTCAACGACGAAGTCGTCCTCCGCCGGACCGATGTCGGCAACAACCTCCTCCACGAGGCCGCGGAGAACGGCACGCTCAACCGCCTCCCCGCGGTGTTTTTGACGGCCGAGAACCTCGCGTCCAAGAATCTCGGCGGCGAAACCGTCCTGCACGTCGGCGCCTTCAACGGCCATCTCGACCAGTTCCCCACCGCCCTCCTCACCGCCGCGGCCCTGCGCGAGACGACCAGCGCCGGCGACACCGTCTTTCACGCCGCCGCCATCGCCGGCCACCTCGAGCAGATTCCCGCCGAATTCCTCACCCACGACAATTTGGTCGTCTGCAGCAAGAGCGGCTTCACCGCCATCCATGCCGCCGCCGAGACCGGCCAGCTCAAAAAAATTCCCGCCAGCCAGCTCACCGCCGACCTGCTCCTCACCCGCAACGACAACGGCGACACCCCGCTCCACGCCGCCGCCTTCGAGGGCCATCTCGACCAGATTCCGTCCGAGTCCCTGAACAGCGAGCGCATGCTCACCCGCAACTACGACGGCCTCACCGTCGAGGAACTCGCCCGCGACCGCGGGCACTACGACCAGATCCCGCTCGCGGCGCGCCCCAGGACCATCAGCCCGATCCGGCGCTTCTTCCGCAATCTCGGCCGCTCCCGCGCGCCGTTCTGAGGATTCCCCGGCGCCGCTCCGGCCTGCGGCCCCCGGATCATTCCCGCCGGCCTCGCCCCGGCGCCCGCCCGCTTGCCCGCGCGTCATCCGGCACTTTCGCCTTCCCCTCGACGATCCGTGTGCTTCACTGCTTCTTCCTGTCCCGGTCGTCCGCCGCCCGCGCATCGCCGTCTCCCTCTCCTGTTCGCACCGCTTTTTCCCTCCGAATTTTGCCTATGAATACTACGATCACCGCCATCACCGCCCGCGAAATCATCGACTCCCGTGGCAATCCCACGGTTGAAGTGGATGTCAAACTTGCCTCCGGCCACGTCGGACGCGCTGCCGTTCCCTCCGGCGCTTCCACCGGCGAGCACGAAGCCATCGAGCTGCGCGACGGCGACAAGAACCGCTACGGCGGCAAAGGCGTCCAAAAGGCCGTCGGTAACGTGAAGGGCAAGATCGCCCCCGCGCTCCTCGGCTTCGACGCCTTCGACCAAACCGGCGTCGACCGCGCCATGCTCAAACTCGACGGCACCAAGACCAAGGCCAAGCTCGGCGCCAACGCCATCCTCGGCGTGTCCCTCGCCACCGCCAAGGCCGCCGCCGCCGCCGCCGGCATCCCCCTCTACAAATACCTCGGCGGCCCGAACGCCAAAGTCCCCCCGGTTCCGCTCATGAACATCATGAACGGCGGCGCGCATTCCGACGCCCCGATCGACTTCCAGGAGTTCATGATCGTCCCGAAGAACTTCACCTCGTTCTCCGAGGCCCTCCGCGCCGGCGCCGAAGTCTTCCACTCCCTCAAAAAGGTCCTCAAATCCAAGGGCCTCCAGACCGCCGTCGGTGACGAAGGCGGCTTCGCCCCCAATCTCGCCTCCACCACCGACGCCCTCGACGCCATCGCCGAGGCCGTGAAGGGCGCCGGCTACAAGCTCGGCAAAGACATCTTCCTCGCCCTCGACGTCGCCTCCTCCGAATTCTACGTGAAGGAAAAAAAGACCTACGTCTTCAAGAAGTCCGACGGCCGCTCCTTCACCGGTGACGAGTTCGTCGCCTACTACAAAGACCTCGTCTCCAAATACCCGATCGTCTCCATCGAGGACGGTTGCGCCGAGAACGACTGGGCCACCTGGAAGAAACTCACCGACGCCATCGGCGACAAGGTCCAGCTCGTCGGCGACGATCTCTTCGTCACCAACGTCGAATTCCTCCAGAAGGGCATCGATACCGGCACGGCCAATTCGATCCTCGTCAAGGTGAACCAAATCGGCTCCCTGACCGAGACCCTCGATTCGATCGCGCTCGCCCAGCGCAACAGCTACACGACGATCATCTCGCACCGCTCCGGCGAGACCGAGGATGTCACCATCGCCGACATCGCCGTCGCGACCAACGCCGGCCAGATCAAGACCGGCTCCGCCAGCCGCACCGACCGCATCGCGAAATACAACCAGCTCCTCCGCATCGAGGAAGAGCTCGGCGCCAGCGCGATCTACGGCGGCACGCTCTAAAGGGGTGCGGACTTCCGTCCGCCTCCTTTTCCTCACCGCAGGCCGGGCCTCACCGCCCGGCCTTTTTCGCGCCCGCCGCCGGGAAACGTTCCCTCACCCCACCGTCCACGCATCGCCGTCCACGCATCGCGCCTCGACTCTTTCCGCCCGCCGCACATTTTGCCCAGAGGCCTTACCATGAACGCACGACTCCTCACCACCGCGCTCCTCGCCGCCAGTTTCGCCACCACCACCTTCGCCGCGGACGAAGCCGTGGAAAAGAAGCCCTCCCGGAACGAAGCCAGGCGCGCCCAGATGATCGAGGACGCGAAGAAGCAGGCCGCCAAACCCACCCCCCCTCCGTCGGTCCCGCCCACCGCTCCGGCCAAGAAAGCAGACGCCGCCACTCCGGCCAAATCCGCTCCCTCCCCTGCGCCGGAGGCTGCGAGCCCTCCGACGGAAGACGGGCAAAATCGGCCACCTCCGCCCGCCCCCGTCGCCAAAGCGGCGAACGAGCCCGCCACCGTGCTGCCCAAGATCGAAGTCAACCGCAGCAAACTCCATCCCCTTGCCCGCGAGCTCTACGAAAAGGAAAAGGAAATTGCCCGCGAGAAGCAGCTCACCAAACCCACCGAATTGGACAAGGCCCTGAACAACCCGAAACTCTCCATCCCCATCCTTGGCGGCCAGTCCACCTCCTCCCGCGCCTCCATCGCCGCCGAACGCACCGCGCTCCTCGAAGCCGAAGCCGACCTCATCGAGGAAATCGGCCGCGCCCGGACCAAGGAACAAAAGGCCGAACTCCGCAAACAACTCGACGAGCTGAAAAAGATCCGCCGCGATCTCGAACACGCGGTCCGCTGACCGGGGACGTTCGCTTCACCTTCAAAGCCCCGAACACGTTTGTCACGGATTACGTGATACTGCCTCTGGGATTATGGCGGCTGGGCCGCCGTCGTGCGGGATCGCTCCCCACCGCCCGGGAGGCCTCCGCGTCGCCTGCAAGAAGACGGTCGAGCGCCTCCCCGATCATCTGGGCGCCCGCACGCGCGGCACGGGCTTCAGTCGCTGGCCGACCGCGCCGGGCTTCTGGAAAAACCGCCCGATGCCGTGGTTGTTTTTCCGACGTCATCCCGATCACCGCGACGGCCGGGTCGATCGCCCCCGGTCGCGCCCTCATCCCATCCCCCGCCATCACCGGCCTGTTCACGTGCGGCAACACCCCCGCCGGTTGATGCTTGATGCTCCCCGTCCAGCGCGAGCCCTTCGGCGCCGCTGTCCGCGTCCGCCAAGTCCATCACGCCCAGCGTGGGTCGTCCCCCCCGGGCGGCTCATCATCCACCCTGAGCGCGCTCAGCACTCCCCACGCGGCCCACGCGCCCTTCGCCCGATCCGTCAGGACAGGCCTTGTGCGCCTCCCCGGTGGATCGCCTCAGACGGCCCGTCTGTTGCGCGATTTCCCCTCAAGAAAAACGGATCACGCCCCCGGTTCTTCCGCTGCCTCGGACTCCTCCGCCAGGCCGTCCAGCGCGTCGGCCAACGCCTTCGCCGCCTCCGCTTTCGGGCTATGTTTCAAGATATAACCGGTCGCCCCCAGATTCACACACTCCAGCACCGTCTTGATCGAACTCTGCGATGTGAGCATGATCACCGGCTGCCGCCACCGCTCCTGCCTGAGCGTGCCCAGCACCTCCAGACCGCTCAGTAACGGGAGATTGATATCGAGCATGACCAACTCCGGATTGTGCAGGCGCACCATCGCCAACGCCTCTTTGCCGTTGGCGGCTTCCCACGTCTGCTCGATGCCCTGCTGCTTCAACAACAGTTTCACAAACACACGCACATGGGCTTCATCGTCGACGATCAGGGCGTTCGTGGGCCGTGGCATATTGGTCAAGTTAGGTGCAACCCCCGCCGCCGCAAGGCCGCAGAAAAAAGGGCCGCCTTACTCCGCCCGCACGATGTAACCCCGGAGATATTCGCTCTCCATCATCGTCACGAGCACGGGATGGTCCGACGGCTGGTGGCTCCACTCGACGACGCGCACCTTGCGCTTCGCGTCGGTCGCCGCGTCGGCGATCACCCCGCGGATCTCCGCGTCCTGCATGTGATGCGAACACGTGTAGGTCGCCAGGATGCCGCCCGGCGCAAGCCGCTGCAGCGCGCGCAGGTTGATCTCCTTGTAGCCGCGCAACGCCCCCTCCAGCGCGCTCTTCGACTTCGCGAACGGCGGCGGATCGAGCACGATCACATCCCATAATCCGTCGCCGGCCCGCGTCGCGTCGTTGAACCAGTCAAACACGTTCGCGACCCCGAATTTCGCCGTCGCCGCCACGCCGTTGCGCTCCGCGTTGCGGATCGCCGCCCCGATGGCGTCGAACGCGCTGTCGAGCCCGAGCACCTCGCGGGCGCCGGCCCGCGCCGCATGCAGCGCGAACGCCCCCTGGTTGCAGAACGCGTCGAGCACCCGCTTCCCCGCACAATACTTCGCCACCGCCGCGTGCTGCGGCCGTTGGTCGAGGTAAAACCCCGTCTTCTGTCCGTTCAGCAAATCGAGCCAGTAATCGAACCCGTCGATCGTCACCCAGCGCGGCGCCCACGGCTGGCCCGAGCGCGTGTGCACTTCCATCGGCAAACCCTCGAGCCGCCGGATCGGCGCATCGTTGCGAAAAATAATCTCCGCCGGCTGCAACACCTCCGCGAGCATGTCGCCCACCAGCGCCGCCCGCTTCTCCATCGCCGCCGTTTGGATCTGCACGACCAGCGCCTCGCCAAACTGGTCCACCACCAGCCCCGGCAAATCGTCCGACTCCGACCACACCAGCCGCCGGTTGCTCCCCGCGTCGCGCCGCGCCACCGCGCGTTCGATCGCCCCGCGCAAAAACGCCCCGTTCAGCGCCGCCCGCTCCCGGCTGAAGCGCCGCCACACGATCTGCGAGCGCGAATTGTAGATCCCGCTCCCGAGAAACCGGTCCGCCCGGTCGCGGCACTCGACCACTTCCCCGTCGTACTCGGCCGGCAGCAACGCCTCGACTTCATTGGCGAACACCCACGGGTGTCCGCTGAGGACTCGGGGCTTGGCGTTGGGTTTGAGTTTGAGCGTAGGAATGCTGGCCACCGCGCCACCCTTGCGGGTTCGCGCCGAGTCGCGACGAAAAAATTTCGCCTCCTACCGGTCGTCGTCTCCGGCGTCTGTCCACCCGCCGTCTTGCGGCGCCGGCAGAGCCATGATGACCCCGAGCGCAAACACGAGCGCGAGATAGACGGCGATACACAGGATTGCCTTCATGGGTTGGTGATCGGCCAAGGGCGGCGAAACTTTAGCCCGCGCGCAAAGTTATTTCCCCCTCCGCCCTCGGTTCACCTTTTCCTTACACCCTGCCCGCCGACTCCGGCCCCCCGCTCGCCCGGAAACCCGGTTTCAAGGCGGCCCCCCGTGACCGCCTCATCGCCCCACGCGCCGACTTCGCACGCGCGATCGCCACCAACCCCGCCTCCGCCGTCGCCGTCCCGCCCCCGCCGCCGCCGACCTGAGCGTGTTTTTCGCCGCCCCCCGCCCAACCCTCGCCGCCCCCCGCCCGCCCCTCGCCGACCTCACGGTTTGCTCCGGCGAAGACACCGGCTCGGGCCTCAAATTCCTCCGCCGCGTCCGGGACCGCCCCCCCGGCCCCCAAGAATTAGTCTTCCCCCGGCGCCTCCCGCCCCTTTCCCTTACCCCTTACGCCATGTCACCCGCCGCCGAAATCGCCCGCCGCCGCACCTTCGCGATCATCTCCCACCCCGACGCGGGTAAGACCACGCTCACGGAAAAATTCCTGCTTTACGGCAACGCCATCCATCTCGCCGGCACCGTCACCGCCCGCAAAAACCAGCGCGCCACCGCCTCCGACTGGATGGAACTCGAGAAACAACGCGGCATCTCCATCTCCTCCACCGTCCTCCAATTCGACTACGCCGGCTGTGCCGTCAACCTCCTCGACACCCCCGGGCACAAGGACTTCTCCGAGGACACCTACCGCGTCCTCACCGCCGTCGACGCCGTCGTGATGGTCATCGACGCCGCCAAGGGCATCGAGGCCCAGACCCGCAAGCTCTTCGAAGTCTGCCGCCGCCGCGGCGTCCCGATCTTCACCTTCATGAACAAGTGCGACCGCCCCACGCGCAACGCCCTTGAACTCCTCGACGAACTCGAAACCGTCCTCGGCCTCCAGTCCTCCCCCGTCATCTGGCCCCTCGGCAACGGCCCGACCTTCCGCGGCGTCTTCGACCGGCGCTCCCGCGAAGTCCACCTCTTCGAGCGCACCCCCGGCGGAAAATTCCAGGCCCCCGTCAACGTCACCTCCCTCGAGGATCCCGCCGTCCGCCAAAAACTCGACGACTACACCTTCGACCAGGTCACCGAGCAACTCGCCATGCTCGACGGCGCCGGCCACCCCTTCGATCTCGCCGCCATCCGCGCCGGCCAGCAGACGCCCGTCTACTTCGGCTCTGCCGTCAACAACTTCGGCATCCAACTCCTCCTCGACGGATTCCTGCAGGACTCCATCCCGCCCCAACCGCACAAGTCCGTCACCCCGGTCACCCTCCGTTCTTCGCCGCCGGCCCCCGGCTCCGACGCCCCGGTGCTCGTCAGCCACGCGGTTCCGGTCGACTACCCCAAGTTCTCCGCCTTCGTCTTCAAGATTCAGGCCAACATGGACCCCAAGCACCGCGACCGCATCGCGTTCGTCCGCATTTGCTCCGGCAAATTCGAGCGCGACATGACCGTCCTCCACCAGCGCAGCGGCCGCTCCATCCGCCTTTCGTCCTCGCACAAACTCTTCGGCCAGGACCGCGAGACCGTCGACGAAGCCTGGCCCGGCGACGTCATCGGCCTCGTCGGCCACGACAGCTTCCGCATCGGCGACACGCTCACCGAGGACAAATCCATCGTTTACGACGAGATCCCGCGCTTCCCGCCCGAGGTCTTCACGTTCATCGCCAACCCGACGCCCTCCGACGCGAAAAAATTCCGCGCCGGCCTCGAGCAACTCCTTCAGGAAGGCGTCGTCCAATCGATCACACTCCGCGCCGGCATGACCACCTCGACGCTCCTCGCCGCCGTCGGCGTGCTCCAGTTCGAAGTCGTGCAATGGCGCCTCCAGGCCGAATACGGCGCCGAGTCCCGCCTCGATCCCGCTCCCTGGAGCCTCATGAAGTGGCTCGCGCCCACCGACCCCACGCAAAAACTCCCGGACACCGCCCGCCTCCTCGTCCCGAGCGGCGTCGCCTTCGGCACCGACAAACTCGACCAGACCGTCGGCCTGTTTCCCAACGAGTGGACCATGCGTTATTTCGTCGAAAAAAACCCGGACGTCCGCCTCCACGACCTCCCGCTCGAGCAGACCAAGTAGCCGCGCCCTCGCGCGCCCGTCGGCGATGTGAGTTGCCAGCCGGCCCCGCTCACGCCTTCGTCTGGGCCATGCGGCCGCCTTCCCCGGACCCTGCTTCCGCGATTCGAGCCTGTGCCCTCGGAGCAGCACTGCGGCTCCTGCTCGTCCTAGGCCTGGCGGCCATCGCGCCGCGCGCCCACGCCGCCGACGACCCCGTCGACAACGTCACGAGCGCGCCCCCCTGGTTCAAGGACCTCGCCGACCTCGTCCTCACGAATTCTGCCGCCGCGAAACGCCGCGCCGAGGCCAAACTCGCGGAGGCGCACGCCGCCCACGATCCGGCCACCGAGGCCTACGCCCGCCTCATGCTGGGCCACGCCGCCCGCCGCCAAAACGATATTCCCGGCGCCCTCGCCCATTCCCGCGCCGCCCTCGCGCTGGCCGAACACCCCGCCGATCCCGCGCTGCTCTTCAACACCCACTACACCCACGCCCTGAACCTCCGCGCCGCCGGCGACGACGCCACCGCCGTCGACCACCTCCTGCGCAGCCTTCAACTCGCCGAGACCCGGCTCTCCTCGCGGGAGCAAAGCACCGCCGCCGCCGCGCTGGGTTCGACGTATGAACGGCTCGGAGACTTCCCCCATGCCCTCGATTACCAGCAACGCGCCCTCACCCTCGCCGAACAACTCGGCGACGACCAAGCCGTCGGCCGGTCGGTGCAGAGCCTCGCCGCCCTGAAGGAAACCCTCGGCGACCTCGCGGGCGCGCGCCGCGACTACCAGCGCGCCCTCGCCCTCCGGCGCGCCGAGGGCAACCGCACCAATCTCGCCGATGTCGAACAATCGCTGGCGATGCTCGACTTCGCGGAAGGCCGCGCCGAGCAGGCCCTCGCCGCCCTGACGCCCATCCTCGCCCAGCGCCGCACGCTCCGCGGCAAGGCCAAGCTCACCAGCACCCTCGGCTACCTCGCCGAAGTGCTCGTGAAACTGGGCCGCCTCGACGAAGCCCTCGCGTTCGTCACCGAGGCGCAAGGCTACGCCTCCGCCATCGACTCGCGCGGCCTCCGCGCCAACACCTACCGCCGCCTCGCCCGCGTGCACGAGGCCCGGGGCGATCTGGCGGCGGCCCTCGCCGCCACCCGCAGCGAATTTGCCGAACGCGAGGCCATGTCCGGTGAAGCCGCCAAAAACCGCGCGGCCGAACTGCAGGTGTTGTTCGACGTCGCCCAAAAGGACAACGAGATCACCCGGCTCGCCCAGCAGAACCATCTGCAAACCGACGCCGCCCAGGCGCGGGCCGCCCAATTGGCCGAAGCCGACGCCAGCCTCCGCGCGAAAAACGCCGAACTGCACGCCGCCGCCGCCGACCTCGCGGGCGTCCGCCACGCCCGCCTCGCGCTCCTCGCCGCCGCCCTCGCCGCCCTCGTCCTCCTCGGCGCCGTCGTGCTCGTCCAGCGCACCCGCCTCCGCGCCGAGCGCCGGATTCTGGCCGACACCCGCGCCGCCCGCGACGCCGCCCAACAGGCCGACGTCCTCAAGGGCCGTCTCCTCAACTTCGCCTCCCACGACCTCAAGGCCCCGCTCGCGACCATCAGCGCGGCCACCCACCTCCTCGAAGAATCCGCCCACCAGCCCGCCGAGGTCTTGACGCTCGCCGGCGCCATGCGCGCCGAAACCACCCGCATGGTCCACCTCGTCCACGATTTCATCGACCGGGCCGCGATCGACGCCGGCCGCCTCGAGCTTCGCCCCGTCCCCACCAACCTCGCGCGCGTCGCCGCGCAGATCACCGCCGACTTCCGCCCGCACGCCACGCAAAAAAAACAGACGCTGTCGTTCGACGAACCGCCGTCGCCCCTCCCTCTCGTTTCCGCCGAGGCCGCCCGCCTCGAGCAGGTCCTCGCCAATCTCCTGAGCAACGCGATCAACTACACGCCGAAGGGCGGCACCATCCGCGTCGCCCTCGGCCACCACGCCGCCGGCGTCTGGTGCGAAGTCACCGACTCCGGCCCCGGCATCCGTCCGGAGGAAGTGGCCACCCTCTTCCAGCCGTTCGCTCGCCTGTCCACCCGCCCCACCAACGGCGAATCCTCCAGCGGACTCGGCCTCTTCCTCGCCGCCGAACTCGTCCGCCTCCACGCCGGCAAGCTCACCGTCCAATCCCCGCCCGCGGGCGGCACCACGTTCCGCCTGACCCTCCCCGCGCTGCCCGCCTAACCGGCCGCCCCCGCCGCACTCGCCGCGCCGCCCTTCGGAATCTGCTCGCGCCGTCCGGAAAATCTTTCTCCCTTCCGCGGATGATTTTCCCGCGCCGCCTCGTTCTCCTCGCCACGCTTCTCGGCCTCGTCCCGCTCGCCGGCGCCGCCAACCGCGCGGCCCCCACCCGCCCCGCGGACGTGGATAACGCCACCGCCTACAAGGGCGCGATCGTCATGGACGCCACCACCGGCGCCTTCCTCGTCGAAGACCGCGCCGACGTCGTCGCGCCGCCGGCGAGTATGACCAAACTCATGACGTTTGCCGTGCTCCACGACAAACTCGTATCGGCCGCCCTCCGCCTCGACACCCCGGTCAAAATCACGCTCGAAGATTCCAAGATCGGCGGCACCCAGGTCTTCCTCGATCCGCGCGAGACCTTCCCGGTCGAGGAACTGATCTATGCGATGATGATCCAGTCCGCCAACGACGCCGCCCACGCCCTCGCCCGCGCGTCCGCCGGCTCCGTGCCCGCCTTCATCGAACTCATGAACGCCAAGGCCCGCGCCCTCGGCATGATCCACACCACCTTCCGCACGCCCCACGGCCTCCCGCCGTCCAGCCGCAAAATCGCCGACGGCGATCTCACCAGCCCGCGCGATTTCGCCCTCCTCTGCCGCCACCTGCTCATGAAAACCGACGTGTTGAAATACACCTCCGTCAACCGCCGTCCCTTCGGCGCCGGCGTCCGCGCCCAGCCCATCGCCATGGACAACCACAACAAGCTCCTCGGCAAGGTCGCCGGCGTCGACGGTCTCAAGACCGGTTATACGGCCGGCGCCGGCTACTGCCTGAGCGCCACCGCCGAGCGCAACGGCCGTCGCATCATCACCGTGATCATGGGCTCGTTCGGCCCCGGCGGCCAGATCGACAAGGGCAAGACCCGCGACCTCAAAGCCGTCGAGCTGGTCGAACGCGGCTTCGCCGCCTTGCCCGCCACCGGCCCCGCTTTCGTCACCGTCCGAACGCCCGAAGGCACCCCCGTCCTGGTCGCCAACCAGCCCGCCGCCGCGAAACCCGCCGCTCCCGCCGACGCCCCTTCGCCGGTCATCAAGTTCTCCATTCCCGGCGCGAAAAAATAATCCGCGGCCCGCGGTCTCCTCGGACCCGGCGCCCTCCCGTCCCCGCCGCGGCGCCTCAGTGCTCGAGTACCATAATCAGCCCGCCCACGATGGCGAACAGTCCGCCGAGCAGGCCGGCCTCATAGCGCTCAAATTTCTTGATCTGGATTTTCTCCAGCCCGACCAGCGCCAGCCACGTAAACACGAGCATCCCCGCAAACGTCGCCGCCGCCAAAATCGCGCTCAGCACGAAAAATCCCCGCCAGCCGAACGGCACCCCCGACAGGTAAATCGGGAGAAACGCCTCGCACGGCGACAGCGTGAGCATCAGGAAAAGCCCGCTGATCGCCGCCCAGTCCCCTTTTTTCCGCGAGACCAGCTCGCTGTCCTGCAACTCGCCGTCCCAGTGGCTGTGTTCCGCGGCCTCGTGCCCGCAGTGTTCGTCCGGCCGGTGACGCCCCCCGGGCACCGGGTGATGGCAGATGCCCGCGCCGCGCCACTGCCGCCACAGATAATAACCGCCCACCGCGACGAGAAAACCGCCCGCGATCCGCGGAAACGCCTCGCCGAACCGCTCGTCGACCTGAAAGCCAAACCACGCCAGCCCGAGCCCGAGCAGCGTCGTCAACGCCACATGCCCGAAGCCCGCGAACATCGTCACGAGGAGCGTCTTCCCCCGGTTCCACCCGCGCGCCCGCGCCACCAAAACAAACGGCAACCAGTGCGTCGGGATCGCGGCGTGGAAAAACGCCACGGTAAACCCGGTGAGGGCAAGGGTTGTCAGGACGGTCGAGTTCATCAGGGAAGGAGTGAGGCAGCACGGGACAACCCGCCCTGTCGAACCTGAACCCTATCAAAGTCGTCAATCCCCCCGCCCCAAAATCGTTCTCGTTCTCGTTCTGCGTTCCCCTTCTCCTCTCCGGATCACTCCGCCCATGCCTGCCGCCGCCGCCCCCGACGTCTCCGCCGTCCGCGCCTATCTCCTCTCCCTGCAAGACCAGCTCTGCTCCGCCCTCGGGCAGGCGGACGGCACCGCGAAGTTCCGCTCCGACGACTGGACGCGCCCCGAGGGCGGCGGCGGGCGCACGCGCCTGCTTGCCGACGGCCCCGTCTTCGAAAAGGCCGGCGTCGCCTTCTCCCACGTCCGCGGCACCACGCTCCCGCCCTCCGCCACCGCCCACCGGCCCGAACTCGCCGGCCAACCCTGGGAAGCCCTCGGCGTGTCCCTCGTCATCCACCCGCGCAACCCCCACGTCCCCACCAGCCACGCCAACGTCCGCTTTTTCTGCACGACCGCCTCCGCCACTCCGGTCTGGTGGTTTGGCGGCGGCTTCGACCTCACGCCCTATTACGGCTACGCCGACGACTGCGCGCACTGGCACCGCACCGCCCGCGCCGCCGTCGCGCCCTTCGGCGACACCCTCTACCCGCGTTTCAAAAAGGGCTGCGACGATTATTTCTATCTGAAGCATCGCGCCGAACCCCGCGGGATCGGCGGTCTCTTCTTCGACGATTTCAGCGAACTCGGCTTCGAGCGCTCCTTCGCCCTCCAACGCGCCGTCGGCGACGCCTTCATCCCCGCCTATCTCCCCCTCGTCGCGCGCCGGAAGGCCACGCCCACCACCGACGCCGAGCGCCAATGGCAACTTTACCGCCGCGGCCGCTACGTCGAGTTCAACCTCGTCTGGGACCGCGGCACCCACTTCGGCCTCCAGAGCGGCGGCCGCACCGAAAGCATCCTCATGTCGCTCCCCCCGCTCGTCCGCTGGGACTACGACTACCGCCCCGCGCCCGGCACGGCGGAAGCGCGTCTCCACGACCTCTTCCTGCAGCCCCGCGACTGGGCCACCCTCTCCGACGCTCCGCCCTCCACGCTCAGCTCTCCGCTCCCACCATGACTTCCCGCGAACGTTTCCTCGCCGCCCTTGCCTGCACCCCCCTCGAGCGCCCCCCGCTCTGGATCATGCGCCAGGCCGGCCGTTACCTCCCCGAATATCGCGCCCTCAAGGCGAAGTCCTCCTTCCTTGAAATGGTGCGCACCCCCGCGCTCGCCGCCGAGGTCACCCTCCAGCCGCTCCATCGCTTCCCCGGCCTCGACGCCGCGATTCTCTTCTCCGATATCCTCGTCATCCCCGAGGCCCTCGGCCAGGGCTACAAGTTCCGCGACGAAGGCGGCATCGGCATGGACTTCCGCCTCGAAACGCGCGCGCAGATCGACGCCCTCGTCCCCGCCGACGCCGTCCCCGACCGCCTCGCCTACGTCACCGACGCCCTCGCGCTTCTGAAAAAAGAACTCGCCGGCGAAAAAATGCTCCTCGGTTTCGGCGGCTCCCCGTGGACCCTCGCCACCTATATGGTCGAAGGCGGCAGCTCCGATGAATTCGAACGCATCAAGCTCCTTTTCCACACCGACCGCGCCACCTTCGACGCCCTCCTCGAAAAACTCACCGCGGCCCTCATCGCCTATTTCCGCGCCCAAATCGCCGCCGGCGCCGACGCCATCCAGATCTTCGACAGCTGGGGCGGCATCATCGCCGGCCACGACTACGAGGCCGCTTCCCTGCAGTGGATCCGCCAGATCATCGCCGCCCTCCCCCCCGGATTCCCCGTCATTCTTTATGCGAAGGGCACGTCGCCGCATCTCACGGACCAGGCCTTCACCGGCGCCCGCGCCCTCAGCGTCGATTGGACCTGCGACCTCGCCATCGTCCGTCGCACCCTCCCCGCCAACGTCGCGCTCCAGGGCAACCTCGATCCCGTCCTCCTCAACACCACGCCCGCGATCGTCCGCCGCGAAACCACCCGCCTCCTCGAATCGATGCGCGGCACCACCGGCCATATCTTCAACCTCGGCCACGGCATCACCCCGCGCGCCACGCTCGAAAATGTCCAGACCCTCGTCGACACCGTGACGACCTGGCAAAACTAGGCCCGCCGGCCCTCGCTTTTTTTCGCCCGGTGCCCCGCGGGCATTTTGCGGCGGTCCGACGCTTCGGCTCAAAGCCTCGCCCTGCTGCGCCCCCGGGGAAATCCCCGCAACGTGGCCGGGGAAAAATCCCTCCGACGCAGCCCTTGACTCCCCCCCGGCCGGACCTAGCCTCGCGCACTTTTCTTTGGCATGGCGCACGACTTGAAAGACACTCTCCAGCTCCCAAAAACGGATTTCCCCATGCGCGCCGGACTCGCGCAGCGTGAACCTGGCCGCGTGGCCCACTGGGAAAAAATCGGCCTCTACGACGCCATCCAAAAAAATCGCGCCGGCGCCCCCGCCTTCGTCCTCCACGACGGCCCCCCCTTCACCAACGGCGACGTCCACATCGGCACCGCCCTGAACAAATCCCTCAAGGATTTCGTCAACCGCTACAAGACGATGCGCGGCTTCCGCACGCCCTTCGTCCCCGGCTGGGACTGCCACGGCCTGCCTATCGAGCAAAAAGTTTCCCGCGAAATCCGCGACGAGAAGCTCACCCTCACCACCGCCGAACTCCGCGCCCGCTGCGACGCCTTCTCCGAATCCTGGATCGGCAAACAAACCGCCCAGTTCAAACGCCTCGGCGTCCTCGCCGACTGGAAAAACGAGTACAAGACCAAAGCCCCCGCGTTCGAAGCCGACATCGTCCGCACCTTCGCCGCCTTCATCGCGAAGGGCCTCGTTTACCGTAGCAAAAAACCCGTTTACTGGAGCATCCCCTTCGAAACCGCCCTCGCCGAGGCCGAGATCGAATACAAGGACCACGTCTCCATCGCCATTTGGGTCAAGTTCGCCGTCCCCGCCCCCGAAGCCGAGAAATTCGGCCTGCCGACCGACAAACCCCTCTTCGTCGTCATCTGGACCACCACCCCTTGGACCATCCCCGCCAACCTCGCGATCGCCCTGCATCCTGAAGTGGACTACGTCGTCGCCGATCTCGGCGCCGAACGCATTGTGGTCGCGGAACCGCTCCTCGGCTCCGTGCTCGCCGCCGCGAAAATCGAAGCCGCCCCGGCCATCGTCGCCACCCGCAAGGGCGCCACCCTCGAAAAACTCGCCCCGCGCCACCCGTTCATCGACCGCCCCTCCCCGATCGTCCTCGCCGATTACGTCACCACCGACAGCGGCACCGGCGCCGTCCACACCGCACCGGGCCACGGCGCCGACGACTATCTCACGGGCCTGAAATACAAACTCGAAGTCTACTGCCCCGTCGGTGACGACGGCCGCTACCTCGACGACGGCAAAGTCCCCGCCGACCTCGTCGGCCTCACCTGTCTCGAAACCGTCGAAGACCTCGCTGCGAAAAAACCCGCAGCGGCGAATCTCGGCGTCCTGAAGAAACTCGCCGAGGCCGGCGCCCTTCTCGCAAAAGCGAAATACACGCACAGCTACCCGCACTGCTGGCGCTCGAAAACCCCGATCATTTTCCGCGCCGTCGACCAGTGGTTCGTCTCCCTCGATCACGCCGACCGCCGCACGATCGCCCTCGCCGAAATCGCCAAAATCGCCGCCCACCACGGCTGGATTCCCGCCTGGGGCGAAGCCCGCATCCGCGGCGCCGTCGAGTCGCGCCCCGACTGGTGCATCAGCCGCCAGCGCTCCTGGGGCGTGCCGATCCCCGCCTTCTACGACGAGAAAAAAACGGCCTACCTCGACGCCGACGTGGCCCGCGGCGTCGCCGACAAGTTCGCCACCGTCGGCACCAACCTCTGGTATAGCGCCACGCCCGCCGAGATCCTCGCCGGCATCCCGCTGCCCGCCGGCTGGCCCGCCCCCGCCGCCCTCACCTGCGGCCGCGACACCCTCGACGTCTGGATCGACTCCGGTTCCTCCCACGCCGCCACCCTCCGGCGCGGCCAGGGCGGCACGTCGTGGCCCGCCGACCTCTACCTCGAGGGCAGCGACCAGCACCGCGGCTGGTTCCAGTCCTCCCTCTGGACCAGTGTCATCGCCTTCGATGCCGCCCCCTACAAGGCCGTCCTCACCCACGGTTTCATCGTCGACAAGGCCCGCCAGAAAATCTCCAAAAGCAGCACCTACCAGAAACCGCAGACCAGCGACGCCTACGTGGCCACCCACGGCGCCGATGTCATCCGCCTCTGGATCGCGTCGCAGGATTTCCGCGACGACATCCCCGTGGACGACGAGATCCTCAAAAACGTCGGCGAGTCCTACCGGTTGCTCCGCAATTCCCTCCGCTACCAGCTCTCGAATCTCTTCGACTTCGATCCGGCCAAGGACGCCGTCCCGGTCGAGCAGCTCGACGCGCTCGACCGCTGGGCGCTGCACCAGACCGCGGCCTTGGTGAACGAGTGCACGAAGGCCTACGACGCCTACGAGTTCCACCGCGTCTACCAGCTCTGCAACCAGTTTTGCGCCGTCACGCTCTCCGCCGTCTACCACGACATCCTGAAGGACCGGCTCTACACCCTCGGCACCAACACCCCCCTCCGCCGCTCGTCGCAGACCGCGATCCACCACGTCTTCCACGCCCTCGTGCGCCTCCTGGCGCCCGTCCTCACCTTCACCTGTGACGAAGCCTGGGCCTATGCGACCGCGAAAGTCGAATACACCGACGACTCCATCCACCTCCAGGACTGGCCCGTCGCCCCCGCCAGCTGGACGCAGGCGGACACCGAAGCCGACATCGCCGCCCTCCTCAAGGTGCGCGCCCAGGTCAATGAGGCCATCGAACCGCACCGCGCCGCCGGCAAACTCGGCAAATCGCTCGACGCCGCCGTCACTCTGACCGCCGCACCCGGCTCGCCCGAATTTCGCGTCCTGGAAAAGCACCGCGGCTTCCTCGCCGAACTTTTCATCGTCTCGCATGTCACGCTGTCCCCGTCCGCCGCCACCGCGGCGGAGGGCGCCCCCACCGTTTCCGTCAGTGTCCAACCCTGTTCCGAACTCGGCTTCGTCCGTTGCCCGCGCTGCTGGCGCTGGGTCCCGGCCCTCGAGGCCACCGCACACGGCGACCTCTGCCCGCGTTGCGTCGCCGCTCTGAAACCCTAGCGTCTTTTTCAACCCAAAGCTCGAACCCCATGGCCACGAAATCGAAACCCGCTGCCAAGAAACCTTCCGCCAAATCGACCAAACCAGCGCCCAAACCGGCGCCGGCGAAGAAGCCCGCGGCCGCCAAGCCCATCGCCCACGCCAAGCCCGTCGCTCCCGCCAAAGCCGCACCGCCCGCGGCCAAGTCCGACAAGAAATCTCCCTCCATGGAAAAGCCCTCGAAGAAAAACGCCCTGCGCGACAGCATCCTGAAGCGCAAAGCCGCCCTCAAGCCCATCGCCTTCAGCCTCGATGAAGTCCGCGCCATCGCGCAAACCGTCGCCAGCCGGACCTCTGTCCCCGTCACGGAAAAAGCCGCGATCAAAATCACCTCGGCCAAAGCCGCTGCGCTCGAGGCCCTCGACAGGCCCGTCAAACCGAGCCACGTCAAGGCCGCCTCGCTCGCCGACATCCTCGGCTTCAATCCGAAGAAGGCGCGTTCCGCCGAAGCCATCGCCGAACAGGACGTGCCCGAGAAATTCAAACGCTTCTACAAACTGCTGATCGATCTCCGCACCCACCTCACGGCCGGCATCGAACTCCACTCCGAAGAGACGCTGAAACGCTCGTCCAAGGACGACGCCGGCGACCTCTCCTCCTACGGCCAGCACATGGCCGACGCCGGCACCGACACCTTCGACCGCGACTTCGCGCTCAGCCTCGTCTCGTCCGAGCAGGAAGCCCTCACCGAGATCGACTCCGCCATCAAGCGCATCCACGACGGCAGCTACGGCGTCTGCGAAATCACGCAGAAGCCCATCGCCAAGGAGCGCCTGCTCGCCGTGCCCTTCACCCGTTACTCCGCCGAGGCGCAAAAAGAGCTTGAGCGCAACCGCCACCGCGCCCGCACCCAGGCCGGCATCTTCGGCGAACTCGGCGAAGAAGGCGGCGGTAAAATCGCCTCGGACGACGGCGGCGGCGACGAATGACCGGTTGATCCGGCCCGCCCGCCCTGCCCACGATCCCTTCCGCCATGCCCCCCGGACAGCCCCCCCCCGCCGCGCCCTCCGGGCCGGACGGGAGCGAGCCCGCGGATCCTCGGTCGAGGCTCCAACGCGTCCTCGCCTATCGCCTCCTCCTCGGCCTCGCCGTCGCCGTCTTCGTTGCGGACCAACTGTCAAAAGCGTGGATCGTGCACCGCCTGCCCTACGGCACCTACGGGGAAGTCTACGGCGCGATCCGCGTCATCAAGGGGTTTTTCTACATCGTCCATGTCGGCAATACCGGGGCGGCGTGGAGCATGTTCTCGGGCCAGAGCGTGCTGCTCGCAACCCTCGCCCTCGCGACCCTCGTCGCCATCTTTTTCTGGCGCAGCGCCCTCGGCCTCCGGGACCGCCTCGCCCAGATCTGCTTCGGCCTCCTCTGCGGCGGCATCGTCGGCAATCTCACCGACCGCCTCCTGCACGGCCACGTCATCGACTTTATCGACCTGCATTTCGGCACCTACGTGTATCCGACCTTCAACGTCGCGGACTCCGGTATCTGCGTCGGGGTGATGCTCTATCTTTGGCAGAGCCTGCGCGCGCCGAAGTAGGCCGCAGTGCCGCCGCGACCCACCCCCCGGCCTACTCGACGTTGGCCATCTGCTCCCGCACGCGCTCGAGCTCGTTTTTCAATTCGATCACGGCCCGGGCGATCGTCAGATCGTTCGCCTTGCTGCCGATCGTGTTCACCTCGCGGCCGATTTCCTGCAGCAAAAACTCCGCCTTCCGGCCGATTTCCCCGTCCGACTTCAGCAGCGTGGCAAACTGCTCGAAATGGCTCCGCAACCGCGTGATCTCCTCGGTCACGTCACACCGGTCCGCAAAGAGCGCGATCTCCCGCAGCACCCGCTCGTCGTTCACGTCCAGGTCCAGCCCCGCGTCGCGCAGCCGCTTCAGGAGCTGCTCGCGATAATTCGCCGGCACCTGCGCTGCCCGCCCCACGACGACGTCGACCTGCCGGTGCAGCAGCTCGCTCCGCTTGATAAAGTCCACCATCAGCGCCTCGCCTTCTTTCGCCCGCATCGCCGAAAACGACCGCAAGGCCGTGGTCAACGTCGCCGTCACCACCGCCTGGGCCGCCTCCGCCGCCGGCCGCTCAGTCTCGCGCCGCTGCGCGTTGGCCACCTGCCAGAGCAGCTCCGGAGTCGGATGGAACGGCACGCCCTTCCGCGCCGCAAACGCGGCCACCCGGTCCAGCGCCTCGGACGCCGCCGCCTCGTCCCATGTCGCCTGCGTCGCGGTCTTCCCGCCCGTGAGCTCGAGGTCCACGTGGACCTTGCCGCGTAACGCAAATTTCCGCACGAGCTCGCCGACGTGCGGCTCGAGGCTGTCCCATTCCTCCGGCATTTTCACCGTGAGATCGAGCGTCTTCCGGTTCACCGAACTGACCACGGCGGTCAGGGAAAATCCCGCCAGTTCCGCCGTCGCCCGCCCGTAGCCGGTCATGCTTTTCACAGTTTCACGCCCAGAATTTTCGCCACCTGCTGGACGTCTTTGTCGCCGCGGCCGGAGAGATTGATGATAATCACCTTGTCCGGCCCCAGGGCTTTCGCGCGCTTCAGGCCTTCGACGATCGCATGCGTCGACTCCAGCGCGGGGATGATGCCCTCCAGCCGCGAACACAGCTGGAACGCCGCCATCACCTCGTCGTCCGTCGCGTAGGCAAACTGGATCCGGCCGCGGTCGCGGTAGAAGGCGTGCTCCGGCCCCACGGCCGCGTAGTCGAGCCCCGCACTCACCGAGTGCGTCGACTCGATCTGCCCTTCGGCGTCCTGCAGGAGAAATGTTTTGCAGCCCTGCAACACGCCCAGACGTCCGCCGGCGAAACGCGCCGCGTGCTCGCCGCGCTTGATCCCATGCCCGCCCGCTTCGACGCCGATCATCCGCACGCCGGGTTCCTCGAGAAACTCGAAGAACAATCCGATCGCGTTGCTCCCGCCGCCCACACACGCGATCAGTTCGTCCGGCAACCGGCCTTCGCGCGCGAGGATCTGCTCCTTTGCCTCCTGCCCGATCACGCGGTGAAAATCCCGCACCATCATCGGGTACGGATGCGAGCCATACGCGGTGCCGAGAATGTAGTGCGTGCTGCGGACATTCGTCACCCAGTCGCGCATCGCCTCGTTGATCGCTTCCTTGAGCGTTTTCTGGCCGGCCTCGACACCGCGTACTTCCGCGCCCATCAGCCGCATCCGAAACACGTTCAACGACTGCCGCTCCATGTCGTGCGCGCCCATGTAGACGACACAGTCGAGTCCGAATTTCGCGCAGGCCGCGGCCGTCGCGACGCCATGTTGCCCGGCCCCGGTTTCGGCAATGATGCGCTTCTTGCCCATCCGGCGCGCGAGCAACGCCTGCGCCAGGGCGTTGTTGATCTTGTGCGCACCGGTGTGGAGCAGGTCCTCGCGCTTCAGATAGATCTTCGCGCCGCCGCCGTGCTGCGTCAGCCGCTCCGCAAAATAGAGTTCCGTCGGCCGGCCGGCGAATTCCTTCAGATGATGGCGCAGCTCGGCCTGAAACGCCGGGTCGTGCCGCGCGACCTCATAGGCCGCGCCCAGATCCTGCAACGCCGTCATCAACGTCTCGGGCACAAACACCCCGCCGTAGCCGCCAAAATGACCGCCCGCATCGGGCAGTGAGAACCGGTCAAGGGACGGAGTTTCGGCGGCGGCAGTGGGCATGGCAGGGAAGAGTGAGACCACACTTTCGCGGGAAGCAAAAGATTTTCCACGCCGGCTCTCCGACCGCCCGCCCCTACCCCCGCTTCACGGTCACCAGCGTAAAATCATCTCGCGGCGGCGTGTCGCCCGTGAACCGCCGCAGGTTTTCCAGGATGCCGTCGTTCACCTCCTGCGCCGTCCGACCGTGCAGCATCCGGACCGCGTCGGCGAGCCGCGCGCCCGAAAACTCCGTGTCCGCCTCGTTCGGCGCCTCCGTCAATCCGTCGGAATAGAGCACGAGCACGTCGCCCGGCGCAAACGGCTCGGTCCGGTCCGCGATCACCTCCGAAAAAATCTCGTCCGGCACGAGCCCGAGCGGCATCCCCTCCGACCCGACGTAATCCGTGCGCTGCGTCCCGCTGCTGCGGTCGTGCCGCGCAAAGAGCGGCAGTTCGTGCCCCGCGCGCGCCAGGGTCACTTCATTTTTCGCCACGTCGATCATGCCGTAGAGCATGGTCACATAAAGCCCCCCCTGAATATCGGCCAAAAGCGTGCGGTTGAGTTCCCGCAACACCGCGGCCGGCGACCCATGCCGCGGCGCGATCTGGCGAAAATGGGTGCGGCAAATCGCCATCAACAGCGACGCCGGAATCCCTTTGCCGGAGACATCCGCGACCACCACCCCAAGTTGCGTCCCGGACAGCGCAAAGACGTCGTAGAAATCGCCGCCAACCTTCTGCGCCGGCGTGTAACGCGCGTCGATATCGAGTCCGGCCAGCGTGACACTGGCCCGCGGCAGGAGCATCTGTTGGATGCCGCTCGCCAGCGAGAGATCGAGGTCGAGCTGCTTTTTCTCGATCTGGAGATGGAGAAACTCCGCATTGTGCAGGGCCAGCGCCGCCTGCTCCGCCAGCGACCGCATCAGGGTAAAGTCCGACTCGCTGAACGGCTGTTCGCCCGCCGGATTCGTGACCGCCAGCACCCCGAAAAATCGCTCCCGAAATCGCAGCGGCACCGCGATCACCGACCGGACCGTCAGCGCCTCGTCGCGGTGTTTCACGATATGCGGATCCGCCGCCGCGTTCGCGAGCAACTCGCCCCGCCCGGTCTGCGCGACGCGCCCGACCATCCCTTCACCGACAGGAAACTCCTCCGACTTGAGCACCTGTTCGATGAACTTCGCGCGCGTCGTGAGCCGGCTCATCGCGGTGTCCGACAGCGGCCGGTGCGGCGGAAACAACCCTTCGACCGCGACGCCCCGCAGGGTGTTTTTCTCGGTGCGCTCGAAAATACACGCGCTCAGCGCCCCGGTGCACAGGATCGAGGCGTGGACTATCCGTTGCCGCAGCGCCTGCGCCCCCAGCCCCTCGCCGAGGGCCTCCGCCATCAGGTGCATGAAATCGAGCAGCCGCTGCCGGTCTTGCGCGAGCTGCTGGTTTTCCGCCTCCACGCGGTCCGCCTCGCGCCGGGTCCGCGCCAGCGGCCCCAGCATCGCCAGCAGTCCCGCCAGCAGCCCGATGATCACAAACCACATCATGCGCCACGCAGGTCTGGCAGGCCGCGCCCCCGCGGGCAACCGCAGACTCGGCCAACGCCCGCCGGCCCGCCGCGAAAACTATTTCTGCTCCACGCGATTCTTGAGAAACGCGAGCACGTCCTGAAATTTTGCCCGGTTCGCCTCGTCCACCGACACCAGGTTTTCGTGCGCCTCCAGCACGAGCCGGGCGTTGTCCAGCTCCGTGCGGTTCGCACACTGCAACGCCGTCTCGCACGGGTTGAAACTCATCGCGAAATCTCCCGCATCGACCGTCAGCAACCGGTGCAAACCGAGGTTGCGGATCAGCTCAAGATTGCGCTGGCCCACCCGCGCGAGCACGAGGCTGCCGCCCGGCGCGGACTTGCGCAGTTCAAGCGCGGCTCCCGCGAGCACGCCGAGAAACGTGCTGTCCATGCTCGCACAGGCATGAAAATCGAGGACGAACCGCGTCTTCCCCTGCTTCAGCATGGCGCCGATGAAATCGCGCAGACACGCGCTGTTTTGGAAGCACGCGCGCCCCTCAATGCGCACGACCACGGGGTCGGAATAGGCATCGACGAGATAGACGGACTTGGTGACGGACTCGGGCATCGCAGAGGAGGGAAAGATAATCGGCCCAAACAGCCGTCGGTTAACGTGCGGTCGGTTTCACCGCCACGCAAGCGCGCGGACGGAGGATCGGCGGGCCACTAATACTGACGTCCTGACGCAAAGGCGCCCGCGCCGGGTGGCGGCGCGGGCGGTGAAATGGCTCAGTTTTTCGCCACGATCTGCCGCAGCACATACGGCAAGATGCCGCCGTGCTGGTAGTAATCAATCTCGATGGGCGTATCGATGCGGCAGCGCACCGGCACATCCAGCACTTCGCCGCCCTTGCGGGTGATACGGAGGACGAGGTCCTGCTGCGGCTTGATGTCGGGGCTGAGGCCCACGACGTCGTAGGTCTCAAATCCGTCGAGTTGCAGCGTCTGCGCGGTCGTGCCTTCCTTGAACTGGAGCGGGAGCACGCCCATGCCGACGAGGTTGGAGCGGTGGATGCGCTCGAAGCTCTGGGCCACGACGACCTTGACCCCGAGGAGGTTCGTGCCCTTCGCGGCCCAGTCGCGCGACGAGCCCGTGCCGTACTCCTGGCCCGCGACGACGATCAGCGGCGTCTTCGCCGCGATATGTTTCGCCGCTGCGTCGAAGATCGCCAGTTCCTCGCCCGTCGGCTGGTAGATCGTGTTGCCACCCTCTTTGCCGCCGAGCATCAGATTCTTGATCCGGACGTTGGCGAACGTCCCGCGGGTCATGATGCGGTCGTTGCCGCGGCGCGAGCCGTAGGAATTGAAGTCCTCGAACGCGACGCCGTTTTCCACGAGGAAACGCCCGGCCGGCGAACTCTTCTTGATCGCGCCCGCGGGCGAGATGTGGTCGGTCGTGACCGAGTCGCCGAAAATCCCCAGCGCGCGCGCGCCGGTGATCGGCTGGATCGTGCCGGGCTGCATCCCGAAACCGGCGAAGAACGGCGGCTCCTGGATGTAGGTCGACTTCGAGTCGAACGAGTAGACGTTGCCCGTCGAGGACGGGATCTCGTTCCACTTCGGATTCTGCGCCGCGAAGTTGCTGTAGAGGCGACGGAACACCTCGGGCTTGAGCGCGGCCTGCATCTGGTCGCGCACTTCCTGCAGCGACGGCCAGATGTCCTTCAACATCACCGGCTGTCCCGCCTTGTCGGTGCCGATCGGATCCTGCGACATGTCGATGTCCACGCGGCCCGCGAGCGCAAAGGCCACGACGAGCGGGGGCGACATGAGGAAGTTCGACTTGATGTTCTGGTGCACGCGCGCCTCGAAGTTGCGGTTGCCCGACAGCACGGACGCCGCGACGAGGTCGTTCTTCACGACGGCCTCCTCGATCTTGGCGTCGAGCGGTCCGGAATTACCGATACAGGTCGTGCAGCCGTAGCCGACAGTCTGGAATCCGAGTTGGTCGAGATACGGCGCGAGCCCGGTCTTTTCGAGATAATCGGTGACGACCCGGGAACCGGGGGCGAGCGACGACTTCACCGTCGGATTGACCGTGAGGCCCTTCTCGACCGCCTTCTTCGCGAGGAGACCCGCGGCGAGCATGACGGACGGATTGGAGGTGTTGGTGCAGCTCGTGATCGCGGCGATCAAGACCGAGCCGTGGCCGACGCGCGTACCGCCGACTTCGGCGGACACGGTGGAAAACTCCTCGGCCTTTTTGCCAAAGCCATTTTCGGTCACGGGCTTTGAGAAGGCCGCGACGAACTCCTGCTTCATCTTCGGCAGTTCGATCCGGTCCTGCGGACGCTTCGGACCGGCGACGCTCGGCACCACGGCGCCGAGATCGAGCTCGAGGTCCTGCGAGTAGTCGATCGCGCCGCGCTGCGGGATGCCCCAGAGATTCTGGGCCTTGTAATAGGCTTCGTAGAGCGCGACGTGCTTTTCGTCGCGGCCGGTGGCCCGCAGGAAACTTGTGCACTCGGCGTCGATCGGGAAGAAGCCCATGGTCGCGCCGTATTCGGGCGCCATATTGGCGATCATCGCGCGGTCGACCACCGGCAGCGCCGCGGCGCCGGGGCCGTAGAACTCGACAAATTTGCCGACGACCTTCGCCTTGCGCAGCATCTGGGTGAGCGTGAGCGCGAGATCCGTCGCGGTGACGCCTTCGCGCAGCGCACCGGTGAGATGGACGCCGACGACGTCGGGCGTGAGAAAATAAACCGGCTGGCCGAGCATGCCGGCCTCGGCCTCGATGCCGCCGACGCCCCAGCCCACGATGCCGAGGCCGTTGATCATCGTCGTGTGCGAGTCGGTGCCGACGAGAGTGTCGGGGTAGTAGACGTCGCCGGCGTTGAGCACCCCTTTCGCGAGGTACTCGAGATTCACCTGGTGGACGATGCCGATGCCCGGGGGGACGACCTTGAACGTGTCGAACGCCTGCATGCCCCACTTGAGAAACTCGTAGCGCTCGCGGTTGCGCGTGAACTCGAGGTCGAGGTTCTTCGCCAGCGCGTCCGGGGTGCCCGCGAAATCCACCTGCACCGAGTGGTCGACCACCAGATCGACCGGCACGAGCGGCTCGATGATCTTCGGGTTCTTGCCGAGCTTCACGACCGCCGAACGCATCGCGGCGAGATCCACCAGCAGCGGCACGCCCGTGAAGTCCTGCAGCACAATGCGCGCGACGACGAAGGGAATTTCCTCGGTGCGCGGCGCCTTCGCGTTCCAGCCCGCGAGGTCGCGGATGGCCGGCTCGGCCACGCGCTTGCCGTCGCAGTTGCGCAGCAGCGACTCCAGCACGAGACGGATCGAGACCGGCAGGCGCGAGACCTTGAAACCGGCCTGCTCCAGCGCAGGCAGCGAGTAGTAGTGGTGCGACGCGCCGTTGGCGGAAAACGTCTGCAGCGTGTTGAAGGGATTCGGAAGGCTCATGAAGAAGATATCGGAGGGGGAAACAGAGGAGGCGGGCCGCGCCGGGCCCGCCTCAGGGAAAACTCAGCTGGCGAGCGCCGCCTTGACCGCCGCGAAATTCGGCAGGTCTTTCGGCGTCGCGGTCTGCTCGGCATATTTGACGACGCCGTCTTGGCCGATCACGAAGGCCGCCCGGGCCGACGTGTCGCCGATGCCGGCCAGCATCGGGAAGAGGACGCCGTAGGCCTTCGTCGTCTCCTTGTTCAGATCGGACAGGAGGGTGATGCCGATCTTGTTCGTCTTGGCCCAGGCTTCCTGGGTGAAGGGACTGTCGACGCTGATCGCGTAAACGGTCGCGCCGAGCTTCTCGTAGTCGCCCAGCCCGCTCGTCTGGTCGCACATTTCCTGCGTGCAGACGCCGGTGTAGGCCAACGGGAAGAAAAGAATCACGGTCTGCTTCTGGCCGAAATTCGCGCTGAGCTTAACATCGACCAGACCGTCCGCGGTCTTGGATTTGAGAGTGAAATCAGGGGCTTGGGAGCCAACGGCGATGGGCATGGGAGGAAGGATGGGTGGTTGGTTGAACGGAATCCGCACGAACGTCGCACGGAGAGAAAGGCGACGTTGAGCCACCGTCCCCGCCGCCGCAAACCGTTTTTCCGCTTAACCGGCGCGTTTCTGCGTGCACCGCCCGGCGCACGTGAAACGCTCTTGCGCGCCGGCGGCCGCGCCCCGTTTACTCGGCCCCTCCGCAATGACGCTCCTCGACGAACTCCACTGGCGCGGCCTCTACGCCGACTGCACCGATCTTGCCGCGCTGACCAAGCGCCTGGCCGAGGGCCCCACGACGCTGTATTGCGGCTTCGACCCCACCGCCGACTCCCTCCACGTCGGCAACCTCGTCCCGCTGCTCGCGCTGCGCCGCTTCCAGCTCTTCGGGCACCACCCGATCGCCCTCGCCGGCGGCGCCACCGGCATGGTCGGCGATCCGTCCGGCAAATCCTCCGAGCGCAATCTCCAGACCCCGGAGCAGGTCGCGCACAACATCGCCTGCATCAAGCAGCAGCTCGCCAAGTTCCTCGACTTCGAGGCCGCCTCCAATCCCGCCCGCCTCGTCGACAACGCCGCGTGGACCGCCCCCGTCACGTTCCTCGAATTCCTGCGCGACGTCGGAAAATATTTTTCCGTCAACCAGATGATCGCGAAGGACAGCGTCCGCTCGCGCCTCGAAAGCGAGGGCGGCATCAGCTACACGGAGTTCAGCTACATGCTCCTGCAGGCCTTCGATTTTTGTCACCTGCGCCAGTCCGCCCAGTGCGAGCTCCAGGTCGGCGCGACCGACCAATGGGGCAACATCACCGCCGGCACCGACCTCATCCGCAAGAAACTCGGCGTCCCCGCCTGGGGCCTCACCTTCCCGCTCCTCACCAAGAGCGACGGCACCAAATACGGCAAATCCGCCAGCGGCGCCGTCTGGCTCGATCCCGTCCGCACCACCCCCTATCGCTTCTACCAGTTCTTCGTCCAGGCCGAGGAC
>CAJAYO010000570.1 GCA_903948415.1 uncultured Opitutia bacterium
ATCGGACCCATTCCCCGGCGTATTAAGCCGGCTTGTTCACGGGGGTTGGCGCGGGTCCGGTAACCCGCGGAACCGCCTCGCGTCTCCCGGCCCATGCAATCTTCAAACCCCGATGGAGTGAGGACCATGTCCCACCCGCTTGCGGCCGGGCCGCAGGTTGTCCTGCTTCCGGCTGGACGCCGACCCTCGCCCGAGTTCGTGCTCACGGAGACGATGCGGGCGGGCGAGCCGGTGACCGCGGTGTTCAACCGGCTGGCGGGCAATCTCGCCGCCCAGGAGGGCGAACTGCTCAGCGTGATGATTTACGGCTCGCTCGCGGCGCGGGACGAGATCGACCGCGCGATGCAGACGGCGCTCGGGGAAGCGCAATGGCCGGTCACGTGGATCGAGGGGTTCAGCTGCGACGGCGCGCCGCTCGCCGGCGTGCAGGCGTTTGCGGTGAGCGGCCGCGTGGTGACGCGTGTGCGCCTCGGGAACCGGATCGTCGGGTCCGTCTACGAGGACGAGGGGGCGCGCCACTGTTTGCTCGGCGGCCTCGGGCCGACCGCGCGGACGCTCGGGGCGGGCGCGCAGGTGCAGCAGACCTTCGGGAACATGGAGTGGGCGCTGGACCAGGCGGGCTTTGAGCTCGGCGACGTCGTGCGCACCTGGTTTTACAACGAGGATATTCTGGCGTGGTATGGAGAGTTCAACCGGGTGCGTTCGGCGCACTATGCCACGGTGAAATTCCGCACGGGCTCTCTGCCTGCGAGTACGGGTATTGGCGCGCGCAACGCGGCCGGCGCCGCGCTGACGGTCGCGGCCTGGGCGGTCCGGCCGATCGGCGAAGGCGTGCGGGCGAAGGAGATCGGCTCGCCGCTGCAATGTCCCGCTCCCGCTTACGGCAGCTCTTTCAGCCGCGCGATGGAGATCGATTCCGGCGGCTGGCGGCGGCTGCTCGTCTCGGGCACCGCGAGCATCCATCCTGGTGGGAAAACCGCCTGGGTGGGCGACGCCAAGAAGCAGGTTGACCTCACGATGGAGGTGATCGCCGGAATTCTGCAGTCGCGGGGCATGGACTACCGCGATGTCACGCGCGCGACGGCCTACTACCGCGATCCGTCGTACCGGCGTTTTTTCAACGAGTGGTGCGCCGAACGGAGTCTGGAATCGATGCCGGTCGTGAACACGCACTGCGTCGTTTGCCGCGACGATCTCCTCTTCGAGATCGAGTTGGATGCGTGCGCCAAGTCGGAATGAGGACGCCGTCTCGGCGGATTCGCGAGGGTCCGTGAGCTTGGGGGCGTGGGCCGCCGCACCGGCGCAGCCGCGGGCGAGGGTGGGCGCAGCGGGCCCGGTCAGGTTGCCATCACCTGGTCCGGGAACAACGCGCGCAAGGCGGCGGCGTTGGCCGCGCACACGCCGCGTTCGGTGATCAGGCCGGTGACGAGGCGGGCCGGGGTTACGTCGAAGGCGGGGTTGGCGGCGCGGCTGCCGTCGGGGAGCAGGGCGACGGTGGCGACCGTGCCGTCGGGCAACCGGCCGGTGAGATGCGTGACTTCCCGGGCGGAGCGTTCTTCGATGGGGATTTCCCGCAGGCCGTCGTGCAGGGTCCAATCGATGCTCGGCGACGGCGCCGCGACGTAGAACGGCACGCGGTTGTCGTAGGCCGCGAGCGCCTTCAGGTAGGTGCCGATCTTGTTGCACACGTCGCCCGTCGCAGTGGTGCGGTCGGTGCCGACGATGACGAGGTCGACCTTGCCGTGTTGCATGAGATGGCCGCCGGCATTGTCGGCGATGACGGTGTGCGGCACGCCGTGGTTGAGCAGTTCCCAGGCGGTGAGACTGGCGCCTTGGTTGCGGGGCCGGGTCTCGTCGACCCAAACGTGCAGGGCAATGCCGGCGTCGTGCGCGGCGTAGATCGCGGCGGTGGCGGTGCCGACGTCGACGGTGGCGAGCCAACCGGCGTTGCAGTGAGTGAGCACGTTGACGGGTTGGCCGGGCGGCTTGTGGGCGGCGATGGCGCGGAGGAGGGGCAGGCCGGCGGTGGCGATGCCGCGGTTGAGGGCAACGTCTTCGTCGCAGATTTCCCGGGCGAGCCGGTGTGAGGCGGCGGCGCGGGCGGCCGGGGCGAGGGGGGCAACATGCGCGCGCACGCGGTCGAGGGCCCAACGGAGATTCACGGCGGTCGGGCGCGTCGCGAGGAGGGTGGCGTGAGCGCGGGCCAGGGCGGCATCGGACGCATCGGCGCGGAGCGCGAGCCACAGGCCCCAGGCCGCGGTGGCGCCGATCAGCGGCGCGCCGCGCACGAGCATGGCGCGAATGGCGTGCGCGGCGTCGTCGAGGGTGGCGAGCCGGGCGGTGACGAACGCGTGCGGCAGGCGCGTTTGATCGATGATCTCGACGGCGACCCCGTCGGCGGACGGCCAGATAGTGCGGGTGGGGCGGCCGGAGATATTCATGGCGAGGGGATTTGGGGTGAACCCGCCGGCGGTGCAACGCGGCAATGATCATCGCATCCGACTTTGGGCCCGGCGTGCAGCCGGCTCACGCCATGAACCGGGGGTTTTTTTCGTCGCGGCGGAGGTCGGCGCGGTGGAATGGGACTGCGGCAGCCGATCGGACCATTGATGGGGCGGCGGTCGTCGCGCGCGAGGCGCGGGTGACGACGCGCCGCGCAGGACGGGGCCGTGGCGGAAAACGATTTCCTGATCGTCCGCGTTGGTGGGCGTGGTGGAACTGGCCCGGCGGCCAGGCGTGCCGGTGCTGACCCCGACGCCCCGGACGGAAAGCCCGGTGTGGCGCAGCAGGCCGCGCAAAGCCGCAGACGATTTCTGGTCGATCCACACCCTCCGCGGGGCCGACCTTGCCGACGCGGGATTCGACTTCGGTGGGTTTGCCGAGGGCGACCTCGACCATCGCGGGCGTCATGCCGGCGATGGCCTGTGGGCGGACGACGGCCTCCAGGACGTCGATCGGCCAAGTCTCGTAAACGGCGTGATTGGTCTTGATGCGCGACATCGGCGAAGAAGAGGAGGCGCCGAGGAGCGAGAGCGCTCCGG
>CAJAYO010000571.1 GCA_903948415.1 uncultured Opitutia bacterium
ACGCGGTCCTGGGGTGTGCTCACCGACAACGGCGAGACGGCGCAGGTCGTGCGCTTCGTGGTTGGCGACCGATCGATCTCGTTTCCGGTTCACACGCTCAAGCGCTGGGAGTTTGCTCCCGGCGCGACGGACACCCTGACGATCCGGATTGAGCAGGAAATCGTCACGGTGCAAGGCCGCGGCCTCGCGGTCGTGCGCGACGCGTTGGATGCCGGCGAACTGCTCGTGCTTCGGGTCAGGCCGGGGCGCCTGCCCTCCGTGTCCCCGGAAGAAACCACCGTCACCGGCATTACCTTTGCCGTTGCTGCGGAATGAACGATGGCCAAAAAAATTCACGATCCCTTCCAGCTCGATCTTTTCGGGCCGGGCCAAAATGACCGAACTCCTGACCTACGGCCGAATGGCGGAAGCACACTGGCGGGAGCATTGCCCGCGACGGGTGAGGGAATTGGAGCGGACCGGCCAGCTGACGGCGGCGCTACTGGAGGCGCAGCAGTGGACGCTGGACGAGCCGCCCGGGTAAAACGAAAACCGGCGGTGGCGTGGCAATCGACGGAGGCAAGCGGAGCCGCCTTCGCCCCATCGCCCCATCGCCCCAGCCAGCCGCGATCATGGACCGCGACGACTCCCGCGATGATCCCGCCGGTGCCTCACGGCTGAAAATGGCCGGGGCGCAATCCCAGGAGAAATTCCTCCGCCGGCAGGCAAAGGACATCGTCCCGTTTGAAGCGTTCTTTCCCCCGGTAAACGAGGTAGCGCTGGCTTTGCGGATAGTCTTCGGCGAAATTTTTCAGGGACCGCAGGTCATCGGGGCGCACCTGCGTCGAATTCTTCACCTCCACCGCATAAAGCCCCGCGTCGCCGTAAACCACGAAATCGACCTCCACCTGCGAGCGGGTCTGCCAGTAATACAACCGGTGATTCCCTGCGGAGTAGTCGCACCAGCCGCGCAGGTGCTGGGCGACCAGTCCTTCCAGCGCCAGCCCGTCGATTTCCTGGGGGGCATCCAAGGGGCCGCTGGGCCGGTTGGCGCGAAACACCCCGGCATCGAAATAGTAAAACTTCGGGTGCGTCGCCAAGGCCCGCTGCGCGCGCTTCGAAAACACGGACAGACGGAAGCCCAGCAGCAAATCCTCGAGGATTTCCAGATAGCCCTCGACGGTCTTCCGGCTCACCAGGCAATCGCGGGAGACGTTGCTGAGATTGAGCACGCCGGCGTGGGAAAAACTCATCGCCTCCAGAAAACGCGCGAACGAGCCGACGTTCCGCACCAGGCCCTCCAGCTGCACTTCCTCCCGCAGATAGAGTCCGTTGTAGGCTTGCAAAATATCGGCGGGGTTGTCGGCGGCCCATACCAGCGGCAGCATCCCCTGGCGCAAGGCCGCGGTCAGCGAGAAGCGTTTGCCCAGTTCCGCCGCCAGGTACGGATGCAGCTGTTTTTGCGCCGCCCGCCCGCCGAGCAAATTGACCCCCTGCCGGCGCAGCTTGCGGGCGCTCGATCCCGTCAGAATGAATTGCTGGCCGGTCTTGCGTTCGATCAACAGGTGCACGACCTCCAGCAAGGCCGGCAGCTTTTGCACTTCATCGATGATGATCTGGGGCTTGTCCCGGTTGCCCTCCACGAGTTCGGTCAGGCGCTCCGGCCGGGCGGACAGCCGCCGCAGCGTTTCCGGGTCGAGCAAGTCGATCCGCAGCGCTTGCGGATAATGGTGGGTGGACCAGAGTGTCTTCCCGGTGCCGCGCGGGCCAAGCAGGAAAAAATGATCGCGGCCCGGCGTGAAGATTCGTGGGATAAATGCCATTCTGAGTCGCAAAATGGCGGAAGAGGCGCCGATTTCAAGAGCCTTCGGCGCCACCTCCGCCGGAGATGTCCCGACGGGGGCCGGCGCCCAGGAGCCCCGCGCGACGAACGGCCAGCATCGGAAGGCGATGCGAGGCAAGGCCGCGAGTTCGCCGCACCGGGGTCCGAACCACCGCCACCCGCCCCGTCATCAGCCTCCGGATACTGCAGCGACGCAGCCGGCCGCCCCGGGCGGCGGGCCGCGGAACCGGGGCGCCGCGCCCGGACCGGGTTCCCCGTCCGTTCAAGCCCGCCGCCGCCGGCGTTTTTTGCGCGCCGCAAAACAGTCCTCCACGATCAATTCGCTCGCGCGATCGGAGAGTTCGTGGGCGATCAACTGTTCGGTGGTCGGAGCTTCGCCGCCGAGGGCCTGGCGCAGGCGGCGCGACGCACGCGCGTAACGTTG
>CAJAYO010000572.1 GCA_903948415.1 uncultured Opitutia bacterium
CAGTTCGCCCACGACATCAACCGCAACCGCCGCTGGTCCTACCTCGGCACCACCCTCCCGTCCGACCCGTCGATCCGCAACGTCACCGGCACCAAGACCGGCCTCGTCGTCCCGTTCTGGTCTGCCGCGCAGTTCTTCGCCGACCGCAACCCCATCACGCCTTCCCTTTGGAACGAGGACCGCTACTTCGCCCAACAAAGCCTCTTCACCGGCACCCGCCGCGTCACCGAGGCCGTCACCGCCGGCTACGCGATGGCCCAGGGCCGCATCGGCCACACCGGCTTCCTCACCGGCGTGCGCATCGAGGAGACCGATACCAACAGCTGGGGCTGGGTCCGCGCCCGCGTCCCGAGCACCCCCGCCCAACAGACCGCCGACCCCGTCGGCTCCGCCCTCCGCGACTACAGCACCACCCGCCGCGAACTCCGCGGCAGCTACACCAAATCCTTCCCGAGCCTCCACCTCACCCAGGACATCTCCCCCAACTGGAAGGCCCGCCTCAGCTGGTCCACGAGCTTCGGCCGCCCGCCCATGACCAGCCTCCTCCCCAACGAATCCATCAACGAGGTCGCGCAAACCCTGACGGTCAACAACCCTTCCCTCCTCCCCCAGTCCGCCAAAAACTGGGACGCCTCCCTCGAATATTACTTCGAACCCGTCGGCAGCCTCTCCGTCGGTTTCTTCCACAAAACCATCCGCGACTTCATCGTCACCGGCATCAACGGCGGCACCATCGGCACCGGCACCGACAACGGCTACGCCGGCGAATACGGCGGCTTCACCCGTCTCTCCAGCGCCAACGCCGGCACCGCCTTCGTCCAGGGCTGGGAGTTCAGCTACCAGCAGCAGTTCACCTCGCTCCCCGGCTGGCTCAAGGGCCTCGGCCTCACCGCCAACCTCACCGCCCTCGAAGCCCACGGCGACTACGGTGGCCGCGGCCGCCGCGACACCCGCGACGTCGAGGGCTTCGTCCCCCGCATCGGCAACGTCAGTGTTTTCTGGCGACACCGCGGCGTCACCTCCCGCGTGATCGTCAACTACACCGGCGAGTCCATCACCGAGTTCACCGACGGCGCGCCCGCCCGCAGCCGCTACCTGTCCCCGCGCACCGTCGTCAACCTCAGCTTCGGCTACCAGTGGCGCCCCGCCGTCTCCTTCTCGGTCGACGTCAACAACCTCACCAACGCCCCCCAGTCCGCCTACCGCGGCATCTCCGACCGCCTGCAGTTCAAACTCTACGGCGGCACCACCGTCACCGCCGGCATCAACGGCCGCTTCTAAAAACGGAGCGGCGGTTTCTCACCGCCGGCCCCACCCCCGTCCCGACCATCACCGTCTTCCCCCTCTCCACCGACTACCCATGAAAAGCCCATCGCTCCCCGGTCTCCCCCGCTCACTTTCACCTTCACTTTCTCTCTCCCTCTTCCTGTCCGCCCTCCTCGCCCTCTCCGCCCCTTTCGCCTCCGCCGCCACCCTCTCCGGCAACGTCTCCAATCTCGCCACCGGCAACCTCCTGCAGGGCGCCCGCGTCGAGATCCCCGCCCTCGGCCTCTCCGCCCTCGCCGATGAAACCGGCCGCTACGTCCTCCCCGCCGTCCCCGCCGGCTCCCACGAGGTCGTCGTCACCTACCTCGGCCTCGATAGCCAACGCGCCGTCGTCGCCGTCTCCGCCGACCAGCCCGCAACCCGCAATTTCGACCTCACCACCGGCATCTACAAACTCGAACAGTTCAAAGTGAAGGGCGAGCGCGAGGGCGACGCCTCGGCCCTCACCGCCGCGCGCAACGCCGAAAACCTCAAGAACGTCGCCGCCACCGATTCTTTCGGAAACTTGCCCAACATGAACGCCGGCGAGGTCGCCATCCGCCTGCCCGGCATCTACGGCGAACTCGACGCCGGCGGCAACCTCTCCGGCTTCACCGTCCGCGGCATGGCCTCGGGCCTCAACTCCGTCACCATGGACGGCGGTCTCATGACCGGCCAGGGCGGCCTCGGCCGCTCGATCTTCGTCAACAACATCACCGGCGCCATGTTCGACCAGGTGGAACTCATCAAGGGCCACACCCCCGACAAGGGCGCCGACTCCCTCGGCGGCACCATCAATTTCAAGAGCCGCTCGCCCCTCTCCATGCGCGAAAAACGCCGCGTGACCTACACGCTCTCGGCCCGCATCGCCCCGTCGTTCACCGAGCAGATTCCCCTCCGCGAGCAGCGCCGCCTCCACGGCCTCGCCAACCTCGGCTACCAGGAGGTCTTCGACGCCTTCGGCGGCAACCGCAACCTCGGCGTCTCCGTCACGATCTTCAACAGCGAGACCGCCATCGGTTCGTTCTTCACGACCCGCGATTTCCAAAACACCGAAACCTCCCCCGCCTTCCTCTGGAGCTACCTCACGAGCGATCTCTACAACCACCGCCGCCAAAAAAACATCACCGCCAAGGCCGACTACCGCCTCACGCCTTCGACCAAACTCTCCTTCCTCGCGACCTACATCGACCACTCCGAAATCTTCCGCCGCCAATACAACGTCAACGCCACCACCAACCAGGTCGTCTTCAACCCCGCCCTGAACACCGCCGCCAACACCGGCGCCGGCATCGCGCCCGGCTATACCGATCGCATCACCACCGTGCGCCCCGTCCCGAACTCCCTCATCGATGTCACGATGACGGGCCCGAATAATTTCTTCAACCGCCTCCGCCGCGTCGACGTCGGCCTCGAACACCAAAAGGGCCCGCTGCTCCTCGAGGCCAACCTCCGCCGCACCCAGACCCACATCAACATCGGCAACGGCGAGGGCGCCGTCCTCACCAACCGCATCAGTAACACCGGCTGGATCCTCGACCGCACCCAGTCCGACCTCTTTCCCCGTTTCCTCCCCAACGGCGGCAACGATTTCACCAACCCCGCCAACTACCGCCCCACCGCCAACGGCCTCTCCAACCAAAACGACCAACAGCTCCACGAGGTCAACGAGGGCCGCCTCGATCTCCGCTACAATCTCCCCCTCTCCGCGCCGATCTTCGCCAAGGCCGGCGTCCACTGGCGCGAGCAAACCGTGGGCGCGCGCAGCGCCTCGCGCCGCTGGAGCTACACCGGCACCGGCCCGCTCCCCCACGACCCCAATCTCGTCACGATGGACCAGCGCGAGACCCGCCGCGGCATCCCGCAGTGGGAGGCCTCCTGGTTCATTCGCGGTCGCGAGGTCATCGACCCCACGGTCTGGCGCGAGGATTTCTATTTCCGCGAAACCACCGGCTTCACCAGTTACCGCCAGGCCGTCGAGACCGTCACCGCCCCCTACGCGATGGCGCAGGGCAAACTCGGGCGCGACGGCTGGCTCGCCCGCACCGGCTTCCTCGGCGGCGTGCGCTGGGAAAAAACCGAGAACGAGGCCGACGGCTTCGTGCGCGCCCGCCGGCTCAGCGGCACGCCCGCCACCGCCACCGAGGCCACCGCGACCGCAGCGGCCCAGGCCGACTACGCCAACAACCGCCGCAACGTCGACGGCGAATACACCAAGGCGTTTCCCAGCATCCACGCGTGGCATGACCTCACCCCGAACCTCAAGGCCCGCCTCAGCTGGTCCACCAGCTTCGGCCGCCCCAGCTTCGGCCAACTCGTCCCCGGCGAAAACCCCAACGAGGCCAACGCCTCCTTCAGCGGTCGCCCCACCCTCACCATCAACAACCCGTCCCTCCTGCCGCAGACCGCGGAAAACTGGGACGCCACGCTCGAGTATTACTTCGAACCCGTCGGCAATTTCAGCGCCGGCTGGTTCCACAAGGAAATCCGCGACTACATCGTGACCGGCATCGAGTCCGGCACCATCGGCACCGGCACCGACAACGGCTACAACGGCGAGTATCCCGACTGGACCATTCTCACCTCCGCCAATGCCGGCACCGCGATCGTCCAGGGCTGGGAGTTCAGCTATCAGCAACAGTTCACGTTTCTCCCCGGCGTCCTCAAGGGCCTCAGCGGCAGCATCAATTACACCCTGCTCAATACCCACGGCGATTTCGGCGGCACCGGCCGGCGCGAAAAAGGCCAGGTCCCGAACTTCGTCCCGGTCACCGCCAACGCCAGCCTCAGCTGGCGCTACCGCGGTTTCAGCACCCGCCTGCTCGTAAATTACGCGGACACCTTCCTCACCGCCTACAGCGCCACCTCGCCCGCGCGCAACCTCTACCGCGTCGAGCGCAAGCTCATCAACCTCGGCTTCGGCTACCAACTCAGCCCCACCCTCAACGTGACGCTCGACATCGATAACCTCACCAACGTCCCCCAAAAGCGCTACCGCGGCGTCCCCGGCAACGTGGAACACTTCAACTACCCCGGCACCACGTTCACCGTCGGCCTCAACGGCCGCTTCTGATCCTCGGAGCGGCGGTTTCCCACCGCCGTATCAGACCATCACCAGCTCAACCACCCGGACTTGCTTCAAGGCGTGATCCACATGCCACGTGACGACAAATTTCTCCTCGAACAGGGCCACCTCCAGCGGCAGCCCGCGCGCATCCGCGCTTTGGTAGTCGCCTCGGGTGAAAGCATGTGCCGCGAGCTCGCGGAAGACTCCGAGCAATCGCTCGCGTTGTCGTTTCGGCAACCGGTGCAGCAACTCGCAGCCTGCTTCGTCCACCGTGTAACGGTAGCCGAGGCTCATAGACCCTTACGACAAAGCTCCTCGTGCATCCGCTCGACCTCTTCCTGCGGCACGCCACCTCCATTTTCCATCGCCTTCAAACGCCGCGTCATCTCCGCCTTGTGCGCGGGATCGTCGACGCGCGAGAGGTGCAGCAGAAAAGCCTTCACCCGATTGCGCTCCTCTGGGGTCATCCCCTTGATCGCCTCTTGGACTTCTTGCACGGTGCTCATGACGCAAACGTTGCCCTCGCCCACCCTGGCTGGCAACCGCGATCTCCCGGATCGCCGGGTTGGGCGCGCCGAAAAAATACCCACCGCCGCGAACCCTGACCACCAGATCTAAACTTTCTCTCCGCGCCGCCCAAGCCCCCACGCCATGCGCCCCCGTCTCCCCCTCGTCCCCTCTCTCCGTCTCTCCCTCTCTCTCTCCCTCCTTCTCTCCTTGTCCGCCTCCGCCCACGCCGCCACCCTCTCCGGCAACGTCTCCAATGTCGCCACCGGCAATCTCCTCGAGGGCGCCCGCATCACCGTCCCCGCCCTCGGCCTTACCGCCCTCACCGACAACACCGGCCGCTACGTCCTCCCCTCCCTCC
>CAJAYO010000573.1 GCA_903948415.1 uncultured Opitutia bacterium
CGGCGCCCACTCCCGCGCGGCCCAGAGCCAAATCTATTACCTGCTCACGCGCGAATGTCCGGTAAACTATCTCCACTGGCTAGCGTCCGACGATACGCACATTCTGCTCGAGGGGGGGCCGGTCGACTACTTTGTGTTTCACCCCGACGGACGCGCGGAGACGTTTACGCTCGGCCGCGACCACGCGGCGGGGCAGCGGCTCGTCGTCGCGATTCCCGGAGGTTGCCACAAGGCCCTGCGACTCCATCCCGGCGCGGGCTACGCGCTCATGGCCAACGTGCTCTCGCCCGAATGGACGCCCGACCGCGTGAAAATCGGAGCCGGCCCCGAGTTCATCCGCCGCTATCGCGCCACCGCGCCGTGGGCGACCGACGCGTTCCTGCGCGAGCTCATCGGCCCAAACCAAGCAAAACCCTGACCCACCTCGGGAAAACGCCGCGCTCGCCAGTGCGACCCAGCAGCCCGGGTTCGGCCTCATCGTGATTGCACCCACGCCGCGAGTCTCACGCGTGGCTGGGCCAGGCCATCGGCCAGTCCGCCGTCGGACGGCCAATGCAGGAAGCGACGTCGCGCGCAGCTTCGGCAGGTCGCCGCTCGCCCGCGCCGGACCTCGGCCAAGATCGCGCCGGGACGGTTTCCGTCGCGCGCCGCCGGCGGCAACGATTCCGGCGCGAGTCCTCCACGGGGCGTGCCCGAGGCCAGGCGCGTCCAGCATCTCCCCCGCCCCTCTCCCCCATGTTCGGGCGCCCCTTCCTGCCCGCCCGGTTGTCCGCGTCTCCCTCGCCGCCGCCGTCCTGCGGGCCGCGGCACCCGTTCCATGTTCCGGGTCCGCACGCTTGGCGGCGCGAAAGACGCGACGTGTTCACCGCGGCGAAACCGCGATCTGGCGGCCCGCGAGTTTGCCGTCACCGCCGACCGCACAGTCGGGCGCCGCGGCGGGTTTTCCGATCTCCGCCGCGACCCGGCCTAAGCCGAGTCGCGCTCCGTGGCCGAATTGGCCGGGCCTGACGCCGCGGACGTCGTGCTCCTCCGGGCCGTCCGCCCCGGTTTCGCCGCCATCCGTCCGCGCCATCTTGACAGGCCCGACGCGGCCGGTATCGCCAACAAGGGCGACGAGTGAAGCGTCAGGAAGGAAGCAGACCCGCCGCCGCGCACCCCCATGAAAAACCTCCTCGCCGTCGGCCTGCTGCTCAGCGCCTTGCCCGGCACCCACGCGGCCGACCGGCCGCGCCCCAACGTGCTTTTCATCGCCATCGACGATCTGCGCAACGATCTCGGTGCCCTGGGCGTCGCCCACGCCCGCACGCCGCAACTCGATGCCTTCGCCGCTTCCGCGCGCATTTTCACGCACCATTACGTGCAGGTCCCGACCTGCGGCGCGTCGCGTGCCGCTCTCCTGCGCGGTCGCTATCCGAGCGTGCCGGCGCAGGTTGGCAACGGCGGCATCGCCACAACGCACTCCTCGTGGGGCGACGGCAATTTGCCCGCGTGGTTTCAGCGCCACGGCTACCGCACTTACGCGCTCGGCAAAATCACGCATCATCCCGGCGGGCGCACCGGCCACCTGTGGAATGACGGCCCCGAGGAATTGCCCGGCTCTTGGACGCGTTCTTGGATTCCCACTACCCCCTGGAAGGAAGCGGAGCATCTCATGCACGGCTACGCCAACGGCGTGCCGCGCATTCCCGGCAAGACGCCGCCGCTCGAAGCCTTCGACGGACCCGACTCCGCCTACCCCGACGCCTGGGTGGCCGATGAGGCGGTGAAAAATCTCCGCGAATTCGCGCGTTCCTCCGAACCCTGGTTTTTCGCCGTCGGTTTTTTTAAGCCCCATCTGCCGTTCGCCGCACCGAAGCGTTACTTCGATCTCCATGACCCGCAGAAAATCCCCGCCCTCGCTCCGGCGGCGGCGGCCAAGCCCGCGTGGCCGTCGGGCTGGCACCCGAGCGGCGAATTTCGCAAAAACTACGGCCATGGCGGCCGCGAGCCGGATCAGGATGCCGCCTACACGCGCGAAGTGCGTCGCGCCTATGCCGCGAGTGTGAGCTACGTGGACGCCCAAGTGGGGCGCCTGCTCGACGCCTTGAAGGTCCTCGACCCCGCCGGCAACACCATCGTCGTCGTCTGGGGCGACCACGGCTTTCTGCTCGGCGAACACGCGATCTGGGGCAAACACTGCCTCTACGAAAACGCCCTGCGCTCACCGCTCCTGATTCGCGCCCCCGGACTCACCCAAGCCGGGGCCACGAGCACCGCCCTCGTCGAGACCGTCGATATCTTTCCCACGCTCACCGATCTCTGTGGCCTGCCCACCCCGGCCCAGCTCGACGGCCGCAGCCTGCGCGCGCAACTCGACCGCCCTGCCGCGCCGGCCGCAAAACCCGCCCGCGCCTTTTGGCAAGATGCCGGTCGCACGATCCGCACCGACCGCTGGCGCCTCATCGTCACGCGCGCCAACGACGGCGCCCCGCAGGTCGAGCTGTTCGACTACGCCCACGATCCGCTCGAAACCCGCAACGTCGCCGCCGCCCACGCCGACATCGTGAGCGAACTCCAAGCCCAACTCGCCCTCGTCCCGCCCCTCCAGGCTCCGGCTTCAAGCGCCGCCAGGAAAAAGAAACTCTGAACCATCCCGCCCCCACCATCATGAAATCGCCCGCCGCTCCCGCTTTACCACGCACCAAGGCCAGCCTCCTGTTCTCCCTCGCGCTGTCTCTCCTGGTCTCCTTCTCCGCCACACTCCCCCGCCCGGCAGCCGCGGCCGCCGCCCCGACAGGAGCGAAAAACGTCCTCTTCCTGATCGCCGACGATCTGAACAACATGCTCGGCGCCTACGGCGATCCGCTCGCCCGCACGCCGCATATCGACAAGCTCGCCGCGCGCGGCGTCCGCTTCGACCGCGCGTATTGCACGTATCCGCTCTGTGGACCCAGCCGCAATTCGATGCTCACCGGGCTTTACCCGAACAGCACCGGCATCCAGGGCAACTCGCTGATTTTCCGGCAGACCATTCCCGAGCAGCTCAGTTTGTCCCAGGCTTTCCGCCAACAGGGCTGGTTCGCCGGTCGCATCGGCAAACTCTACCACTACAACGTGCCCAACTCGGTCGGCACCGCCGGCCACGACGATCCCGCTTCCTGGGAACTCGCCATCAACCCCGCCGGCGTCGATCGCACCGAGGAACATGCGAAAATCACGACCCTCAGTCCCGGCCAGTTTGGCGGTACGGTCAGCTGGTACGCCTCGCCCAAAAGCGATGAGCACCACACCGACGCCATGCTCGCCGCCGACGCCGAGTGGGTGCTTGAGCGCTTCGCGAAACAACGCCAACGGCCCTTCTTCCTCGCCGTCGGTTTCTTCCGTCCGCACACCCCCTACGTCGCCCCGAAAGATCCCTACTACGGCTACTACCCGCGCGAGAAAATGCGCATCGTGCCCAACATCAAAGAGGATCAGGCCGACATCCCGCCCGCCGGCCTCGCGAGCTACAAACGCGAGCAGGACAACATGACCGACGACCAGCGCCGCGACGCCCTCCAGGGCTACTACGCCAGTATCAGTTTCATGGACGCCCAAGTCGGCCGGGTCGTCGCCGCGCTCGACCGCCTCGGCCTCGCGGAGAGCACCATCATCGTCTTCACCAGCGACCACGGCTACCACACCGGCGAACACGGCCTCTGGCAGAAACAAAGCGTCTTTGAAGAAAGCGCCCGCGTGCCGCTCCTCATCGTCGCCCCCGGCGTCTCGAAAGGAAAATCCGTCGCCGCCTCGCCCGTCAGCCATCTCGATATTTTCCCGACGCTCACCGAACTCGCCGGCGTGAAACCGCCCGCCAACCTTCAAGGTCAGAGCCTCGTGCCGTTGTTGCGCGATCCGTCCGCGACCGGTCGTGGTTGGGCGCTCACGCAGGTGAACCGCGGTCCCGCTGCGGCGGCGGGTAAAGGCAAGGGCAAGGCTGCGGCGACGAAAAGCGAGTCGGTCGGTGGACGTTTCTCCGGCTACAGCCTGCGCACCCCGCGGTGGCGCTACACCGAGTGGGACGCCGGCAAACAAGGCCGCGAACTCTACGATCACGACAATGATCCCCGCGAACTCACCAACCTCGCGACCCTGCCCGCGCACGCGACCACCGTGGCTACGCTGTCGGCCCAGTTGCAGGCCGCCGTGAAAACGACCTTCCCTGCCTCCGGCAAAGTCCCCGAAATCATCGAAGGCACGTGGGCGCCGATGGTCGTCGCTCCGTGAGTTCGCGTTAACCGCGCATCCCCCATTTTCACACCCATGAGACATTCCCCTCATCCCCTCTTCGCCGGTCTCGTTGCTCTCACGCTCGCCGCCACCGTCTGCGCCGCCGAGCGCAAGCCCAACATCGTCCTCATCATGGCCGACGACTTCGGGTACGAAGCGGTCACGGCCAACGGCGGTCAGTCCTACCAAACGCCGCATCTCGACCGCCTCGCCGCCACCGGCATGCGGTTCGAGAACTGCTATGTGCAGCCGCTGTGCACGCCGACGCGCGCGCAATTGATGACCGGCATCTACAATGTTCGAAACTACATTGAATTTGGCCTCCTCGATCCGAAGGCCACCACGTTCGGCCAGCTCCTCAAACAGGCGGGCTACGCCACCGGTATCTGCGGCAAATGGCAGCTCCAGTTGGACAAGACCAAAGGCCTGCCGCAGCACTTTGGGTTCGACGAATCTTTCCTCTGGCAACAAACCCGCCGCCCCCCGCGTTATGCAAATCCGGGTCTCGAGCTCAATGGCGAGGAGATCGACTACGGCAAAGGAGAATACGGCCCGAAACTCCTCAACGATTTCGCGCTCGATTTCATCACGCGCCATCGCGCGCAACCATTCCTGCTCTACTACCCGATGATTCTCACGCACGACCCGTTTCAGCCCACGCCCGACAGCGCCGACTGGGACCCGAAGACCAAGAGCGAGCAGGCGCAGCGGGACGTGAAGCACTTCGCCGATATGACCGCCTACATGGACAAAATGGTCGGCCGCCTCGTCGCGAAGCTCGACGAACTCGGCCTGCGCGAGAACACCCTCGTGATGTTCATCGGCGACAACGGCACCGGTGTCAGCGTGACCTCGCGCTTCAAGGGCACCGACTATCCCGGCGGCAAAGGCACCGGCACCGTGCGTGGCAATCACGTGCCCTTCATTGCCAGCTGGCCGGCCAAAATTCCCGCCGGCCGCGTCAACGCGGACATTATTTCCAGCGTCGATTTCCTGCCGACCCTGTGCGACGCCGTCGGCACGACGGTGCCCGCCGCGCTCCAAATCGATGGGCGCACGTTCCTGCCGCAGTTGCTCGGCCAAAAAGGTCAGCCGCGCGAAGCCTACTACGTCTGGTATGCGCGCAACGGCGGCCCGACCGCGACCCACGAATACGCCCAAAGCACCACGCACAAACTGCACCGCGACGGAAAATTCTACGACCTGACGACGGATCGCTTTGAACAAAAACCCCTCACCGGATCGTCCCTCTCCGGTTTTGCCGCCGCCGAGGCCAAAAAACTCCAGGCCGTCCTCGATCAATATGCGAAGGCGCGCCCCAAACACCTCGCCGAACACGTCGCCTCCAAGGCCGGCAAAAAGGGCGGCAAAGACTGATCGCGGCAGGCCTTGGCCGGGCGAGCAGCGTGTAACGCGGATCTCACTGGCGCGCCCCGCCGCGTGAGCTGCGCGCGATCGGCCGCGATTCGGCGCCAGTCGCTCGCGGGGGCGGACGGCCTCACGCCCGCGCTACGCTGCGAGCGCAGTTTGAATTGGCCCAGCCAGCCGGGATCGCGCGGGCCGGGCGTCCGGTCCCGTGCGGCCGGAGCCGGTTCGACCTGATCAGCCGGCCGTCGTCTTCCTCATCGCCCGACGACGCGGAGGCGGTGCGCGTGATGAGTCGGCAGCGCGATCTCAATTTTCCTCCGGGCCCGGAGTATCTTTACGGCAACGCCGCCTACATCCGCGCCGCCGTCATCGTCGAGCGGGCGTGCGGGCAGTCCTTTGGCGCGTTTTCGAGGGAGCCTATTTTCCAGCCGCGCGGAATGGCCCACAGGCGGTGGCGGGACGATTTTGCGACCGTCAACCCCGGGCGCGCGACCGGCTATTCGCCCCGGGCGGGCGGTGGCTACGCGATTCATACGCCTTACAGCAATCTTGCGGGCAACGGCGGGCTCCTGACGACGGCGGGCGATCTCCTGCGCGGGAATGCGAGCCTCGACGGCACGACGGGGGGAGTGGGCCAGCGTGGTCGCCGCCCCTGCAGCCACCGTAGAAACTCCGGGACGGCCGCGGCTCGCTTTCGGGCTGGGCCTCACGATCACCGAGGCCGGAGGCGTGCAGACAATTTCCCCCGGTTAGTCCACGTCGGGCGACAAAACGTTCCTGGCCCGTTTCCCCGAGCGCCGGTTGTCCTCCGCGCTGCTCGGCAACGCGGCCGATTTTTACCCGGCGCCGGCGGCGCGCGAGTTGCCGAGGGCGTTGCTCAAGCTGCCGCCACCGTCTGCGCCACAGCGCATCATCGTGGCCGAGGGCGAACGGGCCGCGTTGGCGGGCCGATATTACGCCGCGCAAACCGACGATCTGATCCGGCTCACGGTGCGCGCAGGAAAGCCCTTCGGCGAAGGCCGCGGGGAACGGGTGCCGATCGGC
>CAJAYO010000574.1 GCA_903948415.1 uncultured Opitutia bacterium
ATCCGTCCGCCTCGCCTTCGTCGTCATCGCCGCCGTCCCCGGCGTGCTCGCCGGCGTCGTCCTCGCCCTGAAGTTCACCGGCACCACCCTCAATCTCCAGTCCGCCATCGGCGCGATCATGGCCGTCGGCGTCGCCGTCGCCAACGCCATCCTCCTCGTCACCTTCGCCGACCGCGACCGCCGCCGCACCGCCAATCCCGTCGCCTCCGCGCTCGAAGGCGCCACCTCGCGCCTCCGTCCCATTCTTATGACCACGTTCGCCATGGGCGCCGGCATGGCGCCCCTCGCCCTCGGTCTCGGCGAAGGCGGCGACCAGGTCGCCCCCCTCGGCCGCGCCGTCCTCGGCGGCCTCGCCCTCGGCACCCTCGCCACCCTCTTCATTCTCCCGCCCGTCTTCGCGATTTTCGCCGGCCGCAACACCGAGAGCCCGTCCCTCGACCCCGACGACGCCACCAGCCCCCTTCACGAAAAATCCACCCCATCTTTGCACCGCTAATCCACGCTAATCTCCGCTAATCCCCAACCCAGACTTGGCCGCAGCCGATTAGGCGAAGGCCTCCGAAAAGATTAGCGAAAATTAGCGGTTCCCCTCTCCGAACTTTCTCCATGCGCCTCCCGATTCTCCTCCTCGCCTTCACGTCCACCGTCGCGCTCCACGCCGCCGCCGCACCCACCGAGGTCAAATTCACCCGCCCCACCCGCGGCGACATCGTCCGCTACGTGACCGTCCCCGGCACGCTCAAGGCCAACCAACAGGCCACCCTCTACGCCAAAGTCGGCGGCTACCTCGCCAAGATCGCCGTCGACAAGGGCGACCCCGTCACCGCCGGCCAACTGCTCGCCGAACTCGAAGTCCCCGAACTCCTCGCCGACCTCGCCCGCACCCGCGCCGAGGCCAACGTCGCCGCCACCGAACTCTCCCGCCTCGAGGCCGCCGCCGCCAAATCCCCCGACCTCATCACCCCGCTCGCCCTCGACGCCGCCCGCGGCCGCGCCGAAATCGCCAAGGCCAACCAGTCCCGCGCCGAAACCCTCCTCGGCTTCGCCAAGGTCACCGCCCCCTTCGCCGGCATCGTCACCGCCCGCTTCGCCGACGTCGGCGCCTACATCCCCGCCGCCGCCGCCAGCAGCACGCCCGCCTCCGCCGCCCTCGTCACGATCGCCGATTTCCAAATCGTCCGCGCCACCGTCGCCATGCCCGAGCTCGAAGCCGCCAAGGTCAAAATCGGCCAGCCCGTCCGCGTCTCCCTCGAAGGCGTCACCGGCAACGCCTTCGAAGCCAAAGTCTCCCGCCTCGCCTACGCCCTCGACGAAGCCACCCGCACCATGCTCGTCGAAGCCGATCTCGCCAACCCCGGCCTCGCCTTCCGTCCCGGCCAATACGCCACGATCAAAGTCGGCGTCGAAAAACACACCGACGCCCTCCTCATTCCCGTCGAAGCCCTCGTGATGGAAAAAACCAACGCGTTCGCCTTCCTCGCGGCCGACGGCAAAGCGAAAAAAACCGCGATCAAGATCGGCTTCAACGACGGCGCCCGCGTCGAAGTCCTCTCCGGCCTCGAGCCCGCCGCCGCCGTGATCCTCGTCGGCAAACTCGCCCTCACCGACGCCCAACCCGTCAACGCCGACGAAGCCAAAAGATCCCCCCCCCCCCCACCCCCCCCCGGGCCCCGGGCTCCCCCCCCCTGATACAGTTACCCCCCCACTTTTTAGCCCCCCCGGCGGGCACCCCCCCCCCCCCCCCCCC
>CAJAYO010000575.1 GCA_903948415.1 uncultured Opitutia bacterium
GGGCGGCTCGTGTCCGGCGGTGGGCGGGGGCGGAGTGACGACCGGAACCGACGCCGCGGTCGGCGGAGGCGGAGGCGTCGCCGCCGCGAGTTTCGCGACCAGCGCGTCGTTCTGACTCATCAAAGCCTCGATCATTTGCCGTTGCTGTTGCAACCGCGCGTCAGGCGAGGGCAGGGCGGGGGGCACGACCGTCGCAACGGGGAGGGGGGCCGCGGTGGGGGCGGGTCGCGGCGGGAGGAGGAGAGGCGGTGCGGTGCGACAGCCGGCGAGGGCGAGCAACCCGAACAGGAGGGGAGGGAATTTCATGGCGGAGGAACGGAATGGGGGCCGCGCGAGGCGGCGCGGCGGTCGAGGGGGGCGGTGACGTAGAGATAAAACGGCTGGCCCGAGGGCACGCGGACGTAGAGCCCGTCGCGGGCGACGGCCTCGCGCAGCTGCCGGGCGTAGTCGCCGAGCACGGCGCCGGTGCCGGCGAGGGCGGCGTTGCGCGTCGTGGCCGCGGGCGTCGCGACCTCGCCGAGCAGACCGGCGGTCGTCCGCGTGGTCTGGAGGGCAGCGGTCGCGCCCGAGAGGAAGGTGGCGGCGAACAGTTTCAATTCCCGGTCGTTGTCTGTTTTGAGGATGGCACCGCGCAGTCCCGCGGACCCGTCCTGCTCGCCCCACCGGCCGGTGGCCGCATCATAGTCGCGATGCAGGGCGAGTCCCTCGACGGCGAGTTCGGTGCCGTTGTCGGTGTCCGGGGTGCGCCACACGATGCGCCACGCGCCCTGCGCCACGAGGCGCTCGCGGGTGCGGTCGAGGGCGGCGCGACCATGCACTTCCGCTCCGGCGGGCACGATCCGGTGGCCGGCGTGCCAGACGTCTTCCGTGACCAGCCCGATGACCGGAGTGTCGAGGCGGTTTGACTCCAGCGTGACGACCGTGGCGCAGGGAATCAGCCGGCCGTAGGGGGCGAAGAGCGGCGCGGGCGGAGGGGGCGGCGGCAGCGGCGGCTGCGGCGCGGCAAAGACGGTGAGCGGGACCGGGCGGGGTTTTTCCGCCGCGGCGGCTGGGCGGCCGAGGGTCGGCCGCGTGGGTTCGACCGGGCTGATCAGCTGCGGGAACTTTACGATGTCCCGGGTGAACGATTTCGGCAGCGCCGGTGGGAGCGCCGGGGCGGCGGCCGGGAGCGCTGGCGCCACCCGGCGCCGGTGCTGCACCGCGATCACGCCCCCGCCGATCAGGGCCAAAAGGCCGACCAGCAGGAGTTGCCGCGCGGGCGAACCAAACCATCTGTCGGGGGAATTCATGGACGGGGGACGAGGACGCTGAAACGTTCGTGGACGCCGAGGTGGGCCCGGCCCCCGCCGGGGGCGCCGGTGACGGCGATCCAGGCCTCGGCCCCGCCCTGCGCGGGGATGGCGCCGGAGGCATCGGCCCACGCGGCCGGATAGATTTCCGCGCCGACCCGCACGGCGAGCCGGGCCGGGTCGTAGTGGACGGGGGCGGGGCCGGCGTTGGTGAAGCGCAGCCGGAGGACGAGGGTGTCCTCCGCTTCGAAGCGGAACACCTCCGCGAGCGTGACGCTGAACCGCGGATACGGTGTCACCGTTCCCGGGGCCGCCCGCTCCACGGTGGACGTGAGCGCGGGGAATTGCGCCGCGAGCCGGGACGCCTGGCGCGCGCGGGCCGCGAGGAACGGTAGCCGTTCGGCCGACGGCGCCGCGGGCCCGGCGCCCGGGCCGGCCAAGGGCTCGGCCAGAAAGCGCACCACGCGGTCGGCCTCGCCGCCGGTCGCAAAGTTCAGCACATAGACCTGGCCGCGGAACAGCACGTTGAGGGCCCCGGCGGCGTCGTCCCGGAGGGCGCGCACCGAAAAATAGTCGGCGCCCGGCTGGTGGGCGAGCAGCACCGCCGCGCCGTCTTCGGGCTGGGTGGAGACGCCCGCGCCTTCGAGCGCGGTCGGGGTGCCCGGAAAGACGCACGTCGTCGGCACCGCGCGGCTGATGTGAATGACATAGACCGTCCGCTCGTCGAGCGGGTAGGCGCGCACCGCCGCCTGCGCGGCGGCCGCCCCCAACGCGAGGGCGATCAGCGGGAAAGTTCGTAGGTCCATACCGCGAGGGGATAACGGCCGTTGGCGGCCAGGTTGGGATTGCGGGCGAACGTGAAGCGCACCGCGAACGGCGGGGCTTCGGTGAAACTCTGGCCGTTGACCGCACCGGTCCGGATCAGCTGGCCCTCGGCCTGCGCGAGCACGGTGTGCTCCCGGGTTTCCAGCACGGTGATCTTTTGCACCTCCGGTTTTTGATGGAGGGCCTTCGCCGTGAATTCCTCCGTCTGGGCCGCGCCGGCGGTGCGGGCCTTCCGCGCGGCGTCCGGCAAAAACAGTTTGTCGAGCAGCTCCGGAAAATCGAAACCGGCGGGGTTGCGCTGGAATAGGGCGAGGCACGCCAGCAGCGCATGGTGCTCGTGCAGTTTGGTCGCGTCCTCGAAGCCGAGCAGCGGGCTGACATGAAACGTCCCGCCCGCATCGAGCACGATCACCCGCTCCGGGGTGCGATACGCGCGGATGAGTAGGAACGGTTGCACGGCACAGAAGCCGAC
>CAJAYO010000576.1 GCA_903948415.1 uncultured Opitutia bacterium
AACGAATCCCAAAACGGCGGCGCCAACTCCCGCGGCGACAACGCCAACGTCAACCTCCGCGGTATCGGCGCCGGCAACACGCTCGTCCTCCTCAACGGCCGCCGCCTCGCCCCCCACCCCGTCACCTCCAACGACGGCGGCGTCCCCGCCTTCTACGCCAACGTCAACCAGCTCCCCACCCAGGGCATCGAACGCATCGACATCCTCCGCGACGGCGCGTCCGCCATCTACGGCTCCGATGCCGTCGCCGGCGTCATCAACTACATCTCGCGCCGCGATCTCCGCGGCACCGAACTGCGCACCCGCTGGGCCGTCCCCGAGCACGGCGACGGCAGCAGCCTCCAGGCCACGTTGACCTCCGGCGGCGAATTCGGCCGCGGCAAAGGCCGCTGGCTCTCCACCCTCGACGCCCTCCAGCGCGACGCGATCCCCTACAGCAGCCGCTCCTTCACCCGCAGCGCCAATCACACCGCCCAGGCCCCCGCCGGCTTCAACGCCCTCGGCGGCCAGTTCGACGGACGCTCCGCCGTCAGCATTTACCCGTCCTTCCGCATCGGCGCCTCGACCACCGCCAACTTCTTCCGCCCGGTCAACGGCGCGCTCGCCTTCACCACCGTCAATCCCACCTCCAACCGCGCGGCGAATCCGGAGTCCCTCACCAACCTCAACCAGTATCAAAACACCGGCCAAAGTAAGTCCGACCGCCAAAACTGGTTCACCCACGTCGAGTATGACCTCACCGACCGCGTCAGCGCCTTCGGCGACTTCTCCCTCTACCACTCCAAATCCAACCTCCAGCGCCAGCCCATTCAGATCAACGCCCCCGGCTCCGACCAGTTCGCGCCCATCAGCATCGACAATCCCTTCAACCCCTACGGCTCCCGCTTCTACAGCCCCACCGGCGCCCCCAATGCCGACGGCACCCCGCGCCTCACCGGCACACCCCAGGCCACCACCCTCGTCTCCGTCCTCCTCACGGACCTCGGCGCCGAATTGGTCGAGGTCAACTCCGGCGTCTACCGCGGCGTCGCCGGCCTGCGCGGCAAAATCCTGAGCGACTGGACCTGGGAATCCGCCGCCGTCTACACCCGCGCCTACACCGCCGATGTCTCCAACAACGCCGCCCGCGAATCCCTCTTCCGGAAAGCGCTCCTGCGCACCGACACCACCGCCTTCAACCCCTTCGGCTACACCTTTAAAGTCGCGGGCAACGCCATCGTCCCGGACCGGCCCTACACCAACCCGCAGTCCGTCCTCGATACCTTCGCCCAAAAATGGCGCCACGACGGTTTCAGCGCGATCACCAGCCTCGATGCCCGCGCCTCCGGCCCGCTCTTCCGCTACTGGGGCAACACCGTCTCCCTCGCCACCGGCGCCGAATACCGCCACGAACAATACCTCGACCTCCGCCCCGCCTACGTCGGCAGCAACCCCCCCGGCGTCGGCCTCAACGTCGACGACAACGATTACCTCGTCGCCTCCTACGCCCCCAACTCCACCGGTAACCGCCTCGTTTACAGCGGCTACGTCGAGACGATCGTCCCCGTCGTTGCCCCCCAGAAAAAAATCCCGCTCGTCCACTCCCTCGAGCTCACCGGCTCCGCCCGCTATGAAGACTACAGCGACTTCGGCAGCACCACCCGCCCCAAGGCCGGCCTGAATTGGAAACCCTACGACGGCCTCATGGTGCGCGCCTCCTTCAACCAAGGTTTCTCCGCCCCCAATCTGCCCACCCTCTACGCGCCCACCCGTTTCATCGTCGACAGCGCCCCCGGCTCCAACGACGCCTACCGCACCCAGACCGTCGGCAACGGCACCTACGTCATGAAACGCTTCTCCACCGGCAACCTCGCGCTCAAACCCGTCACCTCCACCGGCCAGAGCATCGGCCTCGCCTTCGAGGTCCCCAAGATCAAGGGCCTCTCCCTCACCGCCGACTACTGGCAGATCGACCAATCCAACGTCATCGGCAGCTACTCCGACGCGCAGCTCGTCAACAGTGACGCCGCCAAACTCAACGCCTACACGCAGGCCCAGCTCGCCGCCGGCCGCACCCTCGCCCAGATCGACCTCGGTTCCGGCACCGCCAACTACAAGGGCGACCCCGGCATCAAACGCTCCGTGCCGACCGCCGCGGAAATCACCGAGTTTGCCGCCTACAACGCCACCCGCCCCGCCGCCCAACAGGCCCCCGTCGTCGGCCGCATCGATTCCCGCAACATCCAGTTCCAAAACCTCGCCAAGGGCTACGCCAGCGGCATCGACCTCAGCCTCAATTACCAGACCCCCAACCTTCCCCTCGGCCGCTTCGCCTTCAACGCCGACTGGTCCTACATGATCCGCACTTACCAGCTGCGCGACGTCCCCGGCTCGGCCCCGGCCTTCATCGAGCGCCTCAACACCGATGGCACCACCCGCTGGCGCGGCACGACCGGCCTCAACTGGCGCAAGGGCAACTGGACCGCCGCCTTCAGCGCCTACTACACCGGCAGCTACGCCGACACCGCCACGGTCACCGCCGCCAACTACGCCTTGCTCGGCTCGCCCACCTACATCTCGAAACAATTCGACAGCGGCACCTACCTCTACCGCTACGTCGTGCGCGACGTCGTCTCCTTCAACGCCTCGCTCGGCTACCGCTTCAAGCAGGAGGCCCCCCGCCTCCTCCGCCACAGCTCCATCCGCCTCGGCGTCGTCAATCTCACCGACCAGGAACCGCCCCTCACCTCCGGCGCCACGGGCTTTTCCGCCGCCGTCCACGGCAGTCTCTTCCAAGGCCGCACCTGGACCATCGAACTCACCAAACAACTCTGAGTAGGGCGGACTTCCCTCCGCTCCCGTCTTCCCCCGCAGCGCCACCTCACCCGTGGCGCTGCGTCTCTTTCTCGCCGTCGGCCCTCGTTCTCCTGCCTCGTTCTCCGTCATCTTTCTCCTTCCCTCCGCCCCCTCCCGCTCCGCCGCCCTCCTCGCCGTCATGCTCCGCCCCTTCCGCCTCGTCGCCGCCCTCGCCCTCTTCTCCAGCGTCCTCGCGGTCGCCCCGGCCGCGACTGCCGCCGCCGAACTCCCGACCCCCAAATCGCACTTCGGCTTCGCCATCGGCGACGACTACCACCTCGCCACCTACACCCAGACCGAGGCCTACTTCAAGAAACTCGCCGCCGCCTCCGACCGCCTGAAGCTCGTCGACATCGGCCGGACCGAGGAAGGCCGCACCCAGTGGATGGTCGTCTGCACGTCGCCCGCCAATCTCGCGAAGCTCGACCGCTACCAGGACATCTCCCGCCGCCTCGCCCGCGCCGAAGGCCTCTCCGAGACCGACGCCCGCGCCCTCGCCGCCGAAGGCCGCGCCGTCGTCTGGATCGACGGCGGCCTCCACGCCACCGAGACCGTCGGCGCCCACCAGCTCATCGAAACCCTCTGGCAATTCACCAGCCGCACCGATGCCGAGACCCTCCGCATCCTCGACCAGTGCATCCTCCTCTTCACCCACGCCAACCCCGACGGCATGGAACTCGTCTCCAACTGGTATATGCGCCGCCCCGAGCCCGCCAAACGCATCGTCGATGCCCTCCCGCGCCTCTACCAAAAATACATCGGCCACGACAACAACCGCGACTTCTTCATGAACAACATGAGCGAGTCCACCAACATCTCCCGCCAGCTCTACCTCGAGTGGCTCCCCCAGATCGTCTACAACCATCACCAATCCGGCCCCGCCGGCACCATCGTCGCCGGCCCGCCCTACCGCGACCCCTTCAACTACGTCTACGACCCCGCCATCGTCACCGGCCTCGACGCCATCGGCTCCGCCATGAACGGCCGCCTCAATATCGAGGGCAAACCCGGCTACACCCAGCGCACCGGCTCCGTCTTCTCCACCTGGTGGAACGGCGGCCTCCGCACCACGACCTATTTCCACAACCAGCTCGGCCTCCTCACCGAAATCGTCGGCAGCCCCACGCCGATGGAGATCCCCCTCGTGCCCTCTCGCCTCGTCCCCAACTCCGCCAACCCCTTCCCCGTCACCCCCCAGAAATGGCGCTACCACCAACCCATCGCCTACTCCGTTTCCCTCAACTACGCCGTCCTCGACTACGCCGCCCGCCAGCGCGACCACCTCCTCTTCAACATCTGGCGCATGGGCCAAAACTCCATCGACCGCGGCAGCCGCGACACGTGGACCCCCTACCCCAAACGCATCGAAGCCATCAAAGCCGCCCACCTCCGCGACACTCCCCCCGTCCCGCGCAGCGGCACCGAGCCCGAAGAACCTTCCCGCTTCAGCTCCCAAACCAACCGCCGCATCCCCTCGAAATACTACGACGAGGTGATGAAAAAACCGGAGCTCCGCGACCCCCGCGCCTACCTCCTTTCCGCCGACCCCGCCGTCCAGCCTGACTTCCCCACCGCCCTCAAATTCCTCAACGCCCTCATCAAGACCGGCATCTCCGTCCACCGCGCCACCGCCGACTTCACCGTCGCCGGCAAAAACTACCCTGCCGGCTCCTACGTCGTGAAAACGGCCCAGGCCTTCCGTCCCCACGTGCTGGATATGTTCGAACCCCCGGACCACCCGAACGATTTCGCCTACGAGGGCGCCGCCCCCACCGCCCCCTACGACTCCGCCGGCTGGACCCTCGCCTTCGAGATGGGCGTGAAATTCGACCGCGTCCTCGACGCCTTCGACGCCCCTCTCGAAAAACTCCCCTACGGCCTGCTCCTCGCCCCCGCCCCCGTCCATCTCCCCGCCGCCCCTGCCGGCTGGCTCCTCGACCGCGCCGCCAATAACACCTTCCTCCTCGTCA
>CAJAYO010000577.1 GCA_903948415.1 uncultured Opitutia bacterium
GACCTCCTGCAGCTCGGCGGGCTGAAAGCCGTGGGTGAGGGCGCGGCGGAGTTCCTGATCGGCGACGCCGAGGGCGGCCTCCCATTGGTCCGGCTTGCAGGTGAGGGCGACGGTGGACTGGCGGTAGAAATTGTAGGCCTCGCCCGTGCCGGCGTTGCCGCGGTTGAAGGGTGCGTTTTCTTTTTTCGCGAGGATGGAGAGTCGCCGGTTGATCATCATGTCGGCGAGGGAGCGCGGGAGGTATTTGAGCCGGTTGGCGGCGGTATCGCGCTCGTGCGTGTAGGAGGTGACGGTGGCGAGTTGGACGCTCGTGCTCGGCGCTTCCGACTCGTGGTGATAGAAGACGCGGGTGCCGTCGGCGGTGTTGAGCTTTCCCAAATTGGGCGCGGGACGCGCGGCGGCGCGGGCCTTGAGCGGGGTGAACGTGGCGACGACTTGTTTCTCCACTGCGGCGACATCGAAGTCGCCGACCATCACGACGGACATGAGTTCGGGGCGATACCACGCGTCGTAGAAATCGACGAAGCGTTCGCGTCCGGCCTCGGCAATGACGGAGGCGTCGCCGATGGGGAATCGGTGGGGAAAGAGCGAACCGCCGAGGAGGAAGCCGTAGGTGGCGAGCATGGTGCGGTAGCCGACGGAGTCGCCGGTGCGTTTTTCGCTGAGGATGATGCCGCGCTCTTTCTCGAGCTCCTCGGTTTTCAGGAGGAGCCCGCCGGCGTAGTCACCGAGGACGCGCAGGCCTTCGCCGAGCGTGGCCGCTTTCGTGTCGGGCAATTCAAGGAGATAGAGGGTGCGCTCGAAACCGGTGGAGGCGTTGGTGTCGCCGCCGAAGTTCATGCCCATGCGTTGGAAAAATTCGACGAGGGTGCCGGGGGCGTAGTGTGTGCTGCCGTTGAAGGCCATGTGTTCCAAAAAGTGGGCGAGGCCGCGCTGGTCCTCGGCTTCGTGGAGCGAGCCGGCCTCGATGAGCAGGCGGAGGGAGGCGCGTTCCTTGGGCTCGGCATTGGCGCGCAGGGCGTAGCGGAGACCATTGGGCAGCGTGCCGTAACGGACGGCGGGGTCGGGTCGGAGGTCGGAGCCCTCGTGGGCGAACGGAGTGGCGGCCCGGAGCGAAAGCGCGAGCAATCCGAGGGCGAGGAGGGGGAAGAGGCGACGCATGCGAGGATGGCCGCAAAAAGGCGACGCCGGCGCAAAAGAAAAACCTGAGTGGGGGGGCTTTTCCCGAGTGGGCGCCCTGGGGACGTCGCGCGGCCCGGAAGCCGCGGCGAGCGCGACCTCCGGCTGGACGGCCGGGCGGATCGTGACGCGCGGCACGCGGGCCGTGCCGCGGTATTGTTTGGCGAGCGCGGCGAGTTCGGCCGGGGTGATGGCCTCGGTGTCGGCGGTGCGATCGCGAGGGGGGGGCGAGCGCGGCGGGTTTTTCCTGCGGGCGGCGGAGGACGCTGCTGAGCCAGGGGGAATTGGTGCGGAGGGCTGGGCGCAGGGAGGTGAGGGCGGGCTGGCGCGCGCGCGAGAGTTCGTCTTGGTTCACGCCGTTGGTGGCGAGGTCGTCGCCGATGGCGAGGATGGCCTCGGAGAGTTTGGCAGCCATGGCGGGTTCGAC
>CAJAYO010000578.1 GCA_903948415.1 uncultured Opitutia bacterium
AACGGCGCCACCGCGCTCAAAACGCCGAACATCGACCGCCTCGCCGCCGAGGGCCTGCGCTTCACGAGCGGCTACTGCTCGGCGTCCACCTGCACACCCACGCGCTACTCGTTTCTCACCGGCAACTATGCTTTCCGCCACAAGGGCACCGGCATCGCCCCGCCCAACGGCCACCTCGTCGTTCCGCCCGACACCTTCACGATCGCCGACGTCGCGAAAGCCGCCGGCTACAAAACGGCCGTCATCGGCAAGTGGCACCTCGGCCTCGGCGCCCAGGGCAAAGGCCCCAATTGGAACGGCTCAATCACGCCCGGTCCGCGCGAGATCGGGTTCGACTATAATTTTCTCCTGCCCACCACCAACGACCGCGTGCCGCAGGTCTTCGTCGAAAACGACCGCGTGCTCAATCTCGACCCCAAAGATCCGCTCTGGGTCGGAGACAAACTGCCGGCCGGTGATCACCCCACGGGCATCAGCCATCGCGATACACTCAAGATGGATTGGTCGCACGGCCACAACGGCACCATCCACAACGGTATTTCCCGCATCGGCTTTTACACCGGCGGAAAAACCGCGCGCTTCCGCGAGGAAGACCTCGCCGACGCCTGGGCCGCGAAATCGAACGCCTGGATCGAGGCCCACCGCACCGCGCCGTTCTTCCTCTTTCTCGCCTCGCATGATCTCCACGTCCCGCGCATGCCCCACGAGCGTTTCCAAGGCAAATCCGGCCTCGGCTTCCGCGGCGATGCGATTCTCGAATTCGACTGGCAGGTCGGCGAGGTCATGAAAACCCTCGACCGCCTCGGTCTCGCGGAAAAGACCCTCGTCGTCCTCTGCTCCGACAACGGTCCCGTGATGGATGACGGCTACAAGGACGGCGCCCTCGAGAAACGGGGCGACCACCGCGCCGGCGGCCCGTTTCGCGGCGGCAAATACAGCGTGTACGAAGGCGGCACCCGCACGCCGTTCATCACGCGTTGGAAGGGCCGCATCTCGCCCGGCGTCTCCTCCGAGGTTGTCTCCACCATCGACCTCGCCGCCAGCCTCGCCGCGCTCACCGGCACGCCGCTTCCCGCCGACGCCTGCACCGACAGCTTCGACGTCTCCGGCGCCCTCCTCGGCCAACCCGGCGCAAAGGGCCGCGAGCACTTCGTCCAGCAGGACAACGGCGGCACCGGCAACTTCGGCTTCCGCGTCGGCGATTGGAAACTCGTCCGCTACGAAACCAAATTCGCCAACAACGAAATCGTCGAGCAGCCGCTCCAGCGCACGCCGCAGCCCCAGTTCCAGCTCTTCGATCTCGCGAAGGATCCCGGTGAGAAGACCGACGTGCTCGCGAAAAACCCCCAGGTCGCCGAGAAGCTCAAAGCCCGCCTTGCCGCCCTCGTCGCCGCCAGCCGCAGTCGGTAGTCCCGCCCGCTCCCCCCGCCGCTCCCATGTGTTGCCTCCGTTTTCTCATCGTCGGTCTGCTCCTCGCCCTCCGCCTGTCCGCTGCGGATGCCGCACGCCCCAACATCCTCTGGATCACCTGCGAGGATACCAGCCCGCACCTCGGCGCTTACGGCGATACGTTTGCCGTGACGCCGCGCCTCGACGCGCTGGCGCGCGAGAGTGTGCGCTACACGCAGGCGTTTGCCTATACCGGCGTCTGCGCCCCGAGCCGCTCGTGCCTGATCACGGGCGTTTATCCGCTCCGCCTCGGCACCCACCACATGCGCTCGCAGGCTCCGTTGCCGGCGGATTTCAAACTTTTCCCCGCCTACCTGCGCGCCGCCGGATACTACGCCTCGAACAACGTGAAGGAGGACTACAACTTCGCCACCCCGCGCGCCACGTGGGACGAATCGAGCAATCGGGCGCACTGGCGCAAACGCGCTGCCGGCCAGCCGTTCTTTTCCGTCTTCAACTTCACCGTCTCCCACCAGAGCCAGATCTTTTGTTCGGACGAAAAATATCGCGAGAACACCCGCCGCCTCACGCCCGACCAACGCCGCGATCCCGCCCAAGTCCCGCTCCCGCCATTTCACCCCGACACGCCCGAGTTCCGCCGCGAGTGGGCGCGCCATTACGAAAACGTCACCGCGATCGATTATCAGGTGGCCGATGTGCTCGCCGAACTCGAGGCCGACGGACTCGCCGACGACACCATCGTGTTTTTCTTTTCCGACCACGGCACCGGTATGCCCGGGGTGAAGATGTTCGCGTGGGGCCCGAGCCTGCGCGTGCCGCTCCTCGTGCGCTTCCCGCCGAAATGGCGCCACCTCGCCCCCGCCGCGCCCGGCACCGCCACCGATCGCCTCGTGAGCTTTGTCGACTTCGCGCCGACGGTGCTGAGCCTCGCCGGTCTCGACTTGCCCGGGCATTTTCAAGGTGCCGCCTTCCTCGGCCCTCACGCGGGCGCCCCGCGCGCGCTCATCTTCGGCGGCAAGGATCGCCAGGGCGAATGCGCCGACACCATCCGTTACGTGCGCGATCATCGGTTCCAATATCTGCGCAACTTCCAACCGCACCTGCCCTACGGCCAATACATGAGCTACGTTTGGCAGCACGAGAGCACGCGCGCGTGGGAACGCCTCCACCGCGCCGGCCAACTCACCGGTCCCCCCGCACGCTACTTCGCCCCGCGAAAAGCCGTCGAAGAACTCTACGACGTGCAGCGCGATCCGTGGCAGGTCAACAACCTCGCCGCCGATCCTGCCTATGCCGCCGATCTCGCCCGACTCCGCGCTTCCCTCCTCGCCCAGATGACCGCCGCTGGCGATCTCGGCCTGCTCCCCGAACGTGAACTCCACCTCCGCAGCGCCGGCCGCGATTTCTACACGCTCGCCAGCGACCCTCGCCGCAATCCGCTGCCTGACCTGCTCCGCGCGGCCGATCTTGCGGGCCGCGCCACCGCAGCCGATCTGCCCGCCCTCGCCGCGCTCGTCCGGGCCGACGATCCTGCGCTCCGTTGGTGGGGAGCTCTCGGCCATCTCGCACTCGGTGCCGCTGCTCGCCCCGCTGTGGACTCGCTCATCGCCGCTCTCGCCGATCCCTCGCCCGACGTGCGTCTCGCCGCCGCCGAGGCGCTCGCCGGGCTCGACCGGCTCGACCAGGCGCTACCCGTGCTCACCGCCGCCCTACGCGCCGACGATGGGTTCACCCGACTTTCAGCCTTGAGTGTCATCAGCCGCCTCGGTCCTCGCGCCCGTCCGCTCATTCCCGCCATCCGCGCCGCCACCTACGTTGACCCGAGAAATAAAGACGTCACCGACTACATCGGCCGCATGGTTGTGTATCTGCCCGGCCGCATCGGCGAGTGAACCACCCCCATGGGCATCCCTTTCCTTCCCTCGATGAATCCGCTCCGCTGGCCGTGGGTGGCGGCCTGTCTGCTCGCGTCGGCCACCAGCGCGATTGCCCAAGGGACTAAGCCCAATATCATCCTCATCCTCGCCGACGACCTCGGCTGGGCCGACCTCGGGTGTTACGGAAACAAATTCAACGAGACGCCGAACATCGACCGGCTCGCACGCGAAGGTCTGCGCTTCACGCAATTCTACGCGGGCCCCGTCTGCTCGCCCACGCGCACAAATCTCCAGAGCGGCCAGGACCAGGCGCGCTTCGGCATCACGCAACACATCCCCGGTCACCGCCGCCCCTACGCGCGTTTGATCGATCCGATTTTGCCGCGCGAACTCCCGCTCGAGGTCGAGACCTTCGCCGAGCGCCTCGGCGCGGCCGGCTACCAAACCGGCTATTTCGGCAAATGGCATCTCGGCGGCGACGGTTTCGGCCCCACGCAACAGGGCTGGAAAACCGCTCACGAAACTCAGGGCCACACCCAACCCGCCTCGGCCGCTCGCCCCACCCCCCAACGCACCGCCGAATACCTCACGGACCGCGCAGTTGACTTCATCGCCGCCCACCGCGCGCAGCCCTTCCTCCTCCAGGTCTCGCACTACGCCGTCCATATCCCCCTTTCCACGACGCCCGCCCTCGAGAAAAAATTCGCCGCCAAGCCCCCGCAACCCGGCTACCCGAGCAACCCGCTCTACGCCGGCCTCCTCGCTGAGCTCGATGCGTCGGTCGGCCGCATCGTGGCCGCCGTCGACGCCGCGGGCCTCGCCCAGAACACGCTCATCGTTTTCCTCTCCGACAACGGCGGCATCGAGCACGAGCAGAGCGGCCGGGTCGTCACGTCGAACCACCCCCTGCGCGGCGAAAAGGGCACGCTCTACGAGGGCGGCGTCCGCATTCCCGCGATCGCGCGCTGGCCCGGCACCATCCCCGCCGGCCGCGAATCCGCGACCCCTGCCATCACCCACGACCTCTACCCGACCTTCGTCGAGCTCGGCCGCGCCACCTTGCCCACCACGCAACCCCAGGACGGCGTGAGTCTCGCCGCCCTGCTGCGCAACCCCACCGCCGCCCTCCCGCGCGACACCCTCTATTGGCACCTGCCGCACTACCACCACAGCACGCCCGCCAGCTCGCTCCGCCGCGGCGAGTGGAAGCTCATCGAGTTCTTCGAGGACAGCGCCCTCGAGCTCTACGACCTCGCCGCCGATCCCGCGGAAAAAAACAACCTCGCCGCCCGCGAGCCCGCCCGCGCCCGCGAACTCCACGCCGCCCTCGTTGCCTGGCGCACCCGGGTCGGCGCCCGCCTGCCCGTGCCCAATCCCCAGTACGATCCCGCGCGCGCGACCGAGCTCGCCGGCGGCGCCGGCCCGAAACGCAAAAGCAAATCCGCCGCACCCTGATTTTCACCCTCACCCGCCCCCGTCACGTTTGCCTTTCCCCCATGAAATCCCGCCTTCTCGTTTGCGCCGCGCTCGCCGGCCTCGGTTTCGCCCCGCCCTCCGCCAGCGCCGCCGCCGCGCCGCAAAAACCCAACGTCCTCTTCATCGCCATCGATGACCAGAATGACTGGATCGGTCACCTCGGAGGCCACCCCATGGCGAAGACGCCCAACCTCGACCGCCTCGCCGCGCGCGGCACCACCTTTCTCAACGCCCACTGCCAGGCCCCGCTCTGCAACCCGTCGCGCACCAGCCTGCTCCTCGGCCTGCGCCCGACCACCACCGGCATCTACGGCCTCGCCCCGTGGTTCCGCACGCTGCCCGAGTGGAAGGACCGCGTCGCCCTCCCGCAGCACTTCGCCGACCACGGCTACCGCACGGCGGCGACGGGGAAAATCTACCACGGCGGCACCGGCGGGGGCGGCGCCGCCGCCGGCAAGGGCAAGGCCAAGGCGAAAGCCGCCGCTAACGACGGCGCGCCGGCCCGCCCCGAGTTTCAAGTCACCGCTCCCTTCGGCGGCGTCGGCACCAGGCCGCCCAAAAAACTCATCCCGCCCGCTCCCATGGGCGACCATCCGCTCATGGACTGGGGCGTCTGGCCGCTCGACAACGACGACACCGAGAAGGGCGATTATAAAGTCGCCAGCTGGACCGTGGAGCAGATCAAGTCCGCCCCGAAGGATCAGCCCTTCTTCCTCGCCGCCGGATTTTTCCTGCCGCACGTCCCGTGTTACGCGACCCAAAAGTGGTTCGACCTCTATCCCGACGACGACAGCGTGCTGCCGAAAATCGTCGCCAACGACCGCGCGGATACGCCCCGTTTCTCCTGGTATATCCACTGGGACCTCCCCGAGCCGCGCCTGAAGTGGGTCAAAGAAAACAACCAATGGCGCAACCTCGTCCGCAGCTATCTCGCGAGCACCAGTTTTGTGGACGCCCAGATTGGCCGGCTCCTTACCGCCCTCGACGAATCCGGTCTGGCCGACAACACCATTGTCGTCGTCTGGGGCGATCACGGCTGGCACCTCGGCGAAAAGGAAATCACCGGCAAGAACACCCTCTGGGACCGCGGCACCAAAGTTCCGCTCATCTTCGCCGGTCCCGGCGTGAAAGGCGGCCAGCGCACGCTTCAACCCGCCGAGCTCCTCGACCTCTATCCGACCCTGGTCGACCTCGCCGGTCTGCCCGCCCGCTCCGACCTGGAAGGCATCAGCCTCGTGCCGCAGCTGAAAAACGGCGGGACGAAACGCGTGCGTCCCGCCATCACGAGTCACAACCAAGGCAACCACGGCATTCGCAGCGAGCGCTGGCGCTATATCCGCTACGCCGACGACACCGAGGAACTCTACGACATGCAGAACGATCCCAACGAGTGGACCAATCTCGCCGGCAAGCCCGAGCACGCCGCGGTGATCGCCGAGCACAAAAAGTGGCTCCCAAAAATCGACCGCCCGCTCGCGCCCAACAGCGCCAGCCGCGTGCTCACCTACGACCGCAAAACCGACGAGGCCCTCTGGGAGGGCTAGACCGTACGCCGCTCCGATCCCCTCCCCCAATAGTGTAACGACTCCGATGAAGCGAAGCTGGCAATGACCGGTAGCGGCCGAGCGCCAGCCTGCCGAGTCCGGCGGCGGCTCGCTGGCGCTCGCC
>CAJAYO010000579.1 GCA_903948415.1 uncultured Opitutia bacterium
CGGCTACAGCGGACCGGACGGCCCGCTGATTCTCGGATTCGTGACGGACAGCGCCGGGCCGGCTGCGCTGTTGTTGCGCGGCATCGGGCCCGGGCTGGCTCAATTTTCCGTCGCCCACGCGTTGACCGCGCCCTCGCTCGTGCTGCGCAACAGCGCGGGCGTGGCCGTGGCGGAAAACGCGGCGTGGGCGCGGGCGGCGAACGCGGCGGAAATCGTCGCGACCTCCGCGCGGGTCGGGGCGTTTCCGCTCGCAACGGGTTCCGCGGACAACGCCGTGCTCACCGCGTTGGCCGCGGGCGCCTACACCGTGGCGGTGGGGCCGGGAGCCGGCGGGGCGGGCACGGCGCTCGCCGAAATTTATGGCACCGCGGCGCCGGCCGAGCCGGGAACATTGCGGAATGTTTCGATTCGCGGCCGGGTCGCCGGCGACGAGCAGCCGTTGATCGCCGGCCTGGTGGTCGCCGCGGGCGCCGCCCGCACGGTGTTGATCCGCGGGATCGGTCCGTCGCTGGCTGGCTTTGGGGTGGCGGCGCCGCTCGGGGCGGTGCGGCTGCGCCTGTTCAACAGTGCGGGCCAGCTCGTCGCGGAAGGCGCGCCCTCGCCGGGCGACTCGAATGCCGCGGAGATTCGCGGGGTCGCGGCCACGGTGGGCGCGTTTCCGCTGGCGGCGGAGGCGAACGATCCGGCGCTGCTCGTGGCGCTCGGGCCCGGATCCTACACGATCGAAGTAACGGGCCGGGCCGGGTCCGCGGGGGAAGTGCTCGCGGAGGTTTACGCGGTGCCGTGAGGTTCGGGCTACGGCCCAAGCAGCGCCGCGAACGCGGCAAGCTCGCGGGCAAATCCGGCGGGGGCGAAATCCGGCTGCGATTGCACGAGGCGGAACAGCCGGTCGAGCCTGGCCGAAACGCCGGGCGGGACTTCGCCTGCGGCTGAGGCCGCGATCAGGCGGTCGAGCGCGAGCACGAGCCGCTCGGCCCGGCAGGCGTGGGCCAGCGCGGAGATCTGCGTATCCGAAAACTCGGCATGGGTGTTTGCGAGCCGCACGAGCGCAGGGCGGGTTTCGGCGGCGGACCAGGTGCGCGCGGCGTCTTGCGCGACCGCGTCGGCGATCTGCCGGGCCGCGGTGAAACTGGCCGGCCGGGCGTCGGAGGACAAATTGACCAACGCGGCATCGGCGCCAGCCGGGCGGGCGCGCTGCAGGAGCCAGAGCGAGGCTTGCCAGCGCGGTGTCTCGCGGGCGAGGTCCGCCGCGCCGCTGGCCAGGGCCCAGCTCATTTCGCGCAGGGCAACCGCCTGACCGACGAACCACGCTTGGGCGCCGCTCCGGCCGGCGGGTTCCGCCCAATGTTTCGGTTGGCTCTGCGTCTGCCCGTCGAGCTCGAAACGCAGGGGAGGGTGGCGGCCGGTGCCGGTGAGTTCCGGCTCGATCGTTTGGTGGCAGGCGACGCAGGCGTTGGCGCGGTGGTAGAGATCGCGGAGTTCGCGCATCCCGGCCGCGACGCGGTCGGCGTGGGTGAAATCGGGGCGCGTGTGCGAGCGGAGCCAGGTATCGGCCGGGCCGTGACAGCTGGCGCAGGACACCCCCTCGGTGACGTGGGCGTCTGCCGTGCGGAGCGCGGGCGGCACCGTCTGCACGGGCGCATGACACGTGGTGCATCGCGCGCTGGTGGTGGCGTCCGGGATTTTCAGGGCCTCCGCCATCCGCGCGGCGCGCGCCGTGGTCAGCGTGGCATAGGCCCGCGAGTGGACGTCGTGCTGCGACCAGAGCACGACCTGGCGGCTCTTCTCGTCTGCGCCGCCATGGCAGCTGCTGTTGGCGCAGGAGCGCGAGCCCATGATCGGGCGGGCACCCAGCAGCGGGTCGGCGCCCGCGTCCTGCGCGAAAACCTGGGGCGTGCCAAAGGGGAGGATCAGGCAACCGAGGAAAACACCCGCGACGGGGCGCGCAGATTTATGTCGTGCAGGGGTGGCGGTTTGAGTTTGCACAGGCGCATTTGTCCCTGCCTGATCGGGCTCGTCAAATCTTCCCGCGGCGGGCGCACCGAAAATCACGCCGGCGATTTTCCCTTGGCGCCGGAACATCCTCCTATCCCATGACTGCTGAATTTTTCACAAAGCTGGTTGAAAACCCGGTGGTGACTGCCGGGTGGGTGGTGGTCGGCGGCCTCATGCTGCAGGTCGGTTTGCTGGTGGGCGGCGGTGCCCGCCGGCTCCTGTTCGACCGGAAGCGCAGCCGGCTCGAGCAGGAGCGGCTCGAGTGGGAAATCAAGGCGGCGCGGATGAAGATCCAAACTGTGGAGACGGAGAAGACGGCGTGGAACGGCATCCGGAAGTTCACCGTGGCGCAAAAAGTGAAGGAGGCGGAAGACACCTTTTCGTTTTATCTCGAGCCGCACGACCGCAAGCCGCTCCCGCAATTCAAGCCCGGGCAATATCTCACGTTCGCGCTGTCGGTGCCGGGTCAGGCCAAGCAGGTCGTGCGCTGCTACTCGCTGTCGGATATCGGGCGGACGAAGCACTACCGGGTCACGATCAAGCGCTGTCTGCCTCCCCCGAAGACGGAGCATCCGCCGGGCATCGGCTCGTCGTTCTTCTGCGATGCGGTCAAGGTGGGCGACATCGTCGATACGAAGGCGCCGAACGGACACTTCTTCCTGGATATGGAAAAGCAGCGGCCGGTCGTGCTGATTTCCGGCGGCATCGGGGTCACGCCGATGGTCACGATGGCCAACGCGCTGACGGAAGCGGGTGACCCGCGCGAAATCTGGTTCTTCTTCGGCGCGCGCAGCAGCACCGACCACATGTTCAAATCCTACATGGCCGAGATCACGGCCAAGAACAAAAATCTCCACCTGCACGTGTGCTATTCGAAGCCGCTGCCGACCGATGTGCTCGGCCGCGACTACCAGCACGAGGGCCGGGTGACCGTCGAACTGTTCAAGCAGCTGCTCCCGTCGAACAACTACGACTATTTTCTCTGCGGCCCCGGGCCCTTCATGGAATCCATCACGTCCGATCTGACGGCGTGGGGCGTGCCGGATGCCTGGGTGCATTTTGAGGCGTTCGGGCCGGCCTCGGTGAAAAAGAAGACCCCGGCCAAGGCCGAAGCCGTGCAGGGCGCCGCGGCGGCCGTCTTCGAAATCACCTTCGCCAAGAGCGGAAAGAAAGCGAAGTGGGACGGCTCGCACGACTCCGTGCTCGCCCTGGCAGAGGAGAACGGGGTGAAGATCGACGCCGGATGCCGCGCCGGTGGCTGCGGCTCTTGCCTGATTGCGGTCAAGTCGGGTGAAGTTGAATACGCGGGCGCCCGGCCCGACGTCGAGGCCGGTTCCTGTCTGAGCTGCATCTGCAAGCCGAAGGGCGCCCTCGTGATCGACGCCTGATGAGCACCCCCGCTTCCTCTTTGGGCCGTCCCCGCCGGTGGGACGCCGCGTTCAGCGACGACATGACCGATGCGGACGTGGTGCGTTTGCTCACGTTGGCGCCGTTCCGGGACATGAATCCGGAAAGTTTTCCGGGCTCGGCCCCGCTGCGGGAAGTGCTGCGGAACGACACCCGCCTGCGCCGGTTCAAGAAAGGCGAGATCATCGTGCGCGAAGGGGACTACGGCAACTCGGCGTTCATGGTGGTGGCCGGCGCCGGCCAGGTCGTGATTGCGCCGGGGCTCCCGCCCTCCGCCGTCGGCCGGCGGGAATCGAAGCGCCGCGGACTCTTCCGGTCGATCGCGCAACTCTGGACCAATCCCGACGAACCGGAAGTGTTGCCCAAAAGCGCCCGCCAAGGCCTCGCGACGACGAAGGGCAAGGGCGGGAAGGACGAGATTCACATCATCCTTCAGGACATTCCGGCCGTGCTGAACAAGCACCGGACGGCCTCGCTCGAGGCCGGGGCGTTTTTCGGGGAAATCGCGGCGCTCTCCCGTATTCCGCGCACGGCGACGATCTATGCCCGCGACGAGGGCACGGAGCTGCTCGAAGTCCGGTGGCAGGGGTTGCGCGATCTGATGAAATACGACCCGAAGCTGCGGGCCTACATCGACCGCATTTACCGCGAGCGCGCCCTGTCCACGGCGCTCTCGGAAATCCCTTTCATGAAGCACCTCCCCGAGGAGGCGCAGCAGAAGGTCGCCGCGGCCACCCAGTTCGAAACCTACGGCGACTACGAGTGGTCGGGGAAATTCAAGGACATGGCCAAGTCCGGCGCGCCGGCCGCCAAGGAGCAGGTCGTCGCCGCCGAGGAGGATTATCCGAACAGCGTCGTGATCGTGCGCACCGGGTTCGCGCGCGTCACGCAGCGTTACGGCGACGGGCACCGGACGCTGAATTACCTCGGGGCCGGGCAGGTTTACGGCTTCGAGGAAATCGCGCACAACTGGCGCAACCCGGACGATCCGGTCACGCTGCAGTACACCCTGCGCGTGATGGGCTACACCCACATTCTGGTGATCCCGGCGGCCGTGATCGAGGAGTTCGTCTTGCCGTCGATGCCGGAGCGGGACCTCCCGCCCCGGAGGGCGAAGGCCGAGGGCACCCGGTCGCCGTTCGCCCCGCCCGCAGCGGTGCCGATCGCGAAGCGACCCGACGCCGCCGACGGTTCGCCGATCGGGCCGGCGTTGATGGAATTTCTCACGCAGAACCGCCTGTTTAACGGCACGGAGGCGATGCTGATCAATCTCGACCGCTGCACCCGCTGCGATGACTGCGTGCGCGCGTGCGCCGCCACCCACGACAACAATCCGCGTTTTCTCCGCCACGGTCCGATCCATGAGAACCTCATGGTCGCGCAGGCGTGCATGCACTGCACCGATCCGGTCTGCATGATCGGCTGTCCGACCGGCGCGATTCACCGCGACTCGTTCGGCGGACAGGTCGTCGTCAATCCGTCGACCTGCATCGGCTGCACCGCCTGCGCGAACAACTGCCCCTACGGCAATATCCGCATGGTGGAGACGCGGGACGACGACGGCGAGATTCTCGTGGCCGGCGACGCCAAGCCGATCCTGAAGGCCACCAAGTGTGATCTTTGTGTCGACCAAAAGGGCGGTCCGGCCTGCGTGCGCGCCTGCCCGCACGATGCGCTCCAGCGCCTCAATTTGAACACGCTCGACGAACTGGCCGACTGGCTCCGCCGATGAGGATGATCCACCGCTTCGCCTTTCGCCGCGCGTGCCTGTGGGCCGCGCTCGGGCTGGCTTCGGTCGGGACGCTGGTGGCGTTCGGGCGGCTGAATGCCACGCGGCCCCACCTCGTCTATCTGACGGGTTGGTTTTTGCTCGGGCTGATGCTGTATCTGACGGCCTTCAACGCGCGGAAGAAACTGCCGTTTCTCCCGCTGATTCCGGCGCGGATCTGGCTCCAGCTGCACCTTTATGTCGGGCTGTTCACCGGCCTGGTTTTTCTGCTCCATCTGCGCTGGCAGTGGCCGCAGGGTTGGTTCGAGGCGACGCTGGCGCTGATGTTTGGCGGCGTGACGCTGAGCGGGGTCTTCGGTTGGTGGCTCTCCCGCACGCTGCCGAGGCGCCTGACGACGGCCGGGGGCGAGGTGCCGTACGAACGCATTCCGGTGATCCGCCGCTCGCTCCAATTGCAGGCGGAGAAACTGGTGCTGGGCGGAATCCTGCCGGCCAACGCCTCGACCCTCGCCGATTTCTACGTCGCGCGTCTCGCGGATTTTTTCAGCCGTCCGGCCAATTTTCAGGCCCATCTAGTCGGCTCGCAGCGCCCGCTCAACCAGCTGCTCGGGCAGATCGCCGAGATCGACCGTTTTATCAACGCGTCCGAGAAGAAAACCGTCGCCGAGCTGAATGAGCTCGTGCGGCAAAAAGACATGCTCGATTTCCATCGCGCGGTGCAGCTCACCATGAAGGGCTGGCTGTTTGTCCATATCCCGCTCACCTACGGCCTGCTGGTGTTCAGTGTCGCGCATGTCGTGATCATCTACTCGTTTTCCGGAGGTGCCCGATGAGTATCGGTCGCGTTCCTCCGCCCGATTTTGACGAGAACCGCTACGAGCGGCCGAACCAGAATTGGATTTGCGGTCATGCGTGCACGGGTTGTCCCTGCCGGATCGGGCCGAGCCCGGCGGGCGAGTGCCGCGCCACCACCGAGTGCACGCCGGTGCTCACGACGAAAGAGGGCGAGACCAAGGGCACGTGGAAATGCACGCGGCCGAAAGAATGGGGCGGCGCCTGTCCCACCGGACCCAACCCGGACGGCACCTGCTGCAAAACCATCCCCAAATGTCAGCCGGTCCGCAGCCTGCGGGCGCGGCGCGGGTTGGTCACGCGGGTCGTGATCGCGCTGGCCGTGGCCGTGCTCCTGATCGCGCTCGGCGGCAATCTCCGCGAGGGGTTCATCAACCCTGCGCCGTTGTCGCGCGCGCATTCGGGGCCGGAATTTGTGCACCTCGCCGCCAAGCAAGGGGGCGGCCAGGGCTGCGTGATGTGCCATGAGGAAGCCAAGGCGGGCTGGGGCGGGCTCGCGCGCAGCGCGGTCGAGGCCGCCACGGTATCGCTGTCGTTCTCCCGCCTCGCCGGCACGCAACCGAAGGATTTTTCGCGGATGGATGCGTCGTGCCTCTCGTGCCACGAGCCGCAGGGCTTCCATCATCCGGCGGTCGTGCACGCCACCGCCTGCTCGACCTGCCACGTCGAACATCAGGGCGCCGGGCCGATGCTGCGCGTCGTGGACCGGGAGTGCGCCGCCTGCCATGGCGATCGCGGGGCGATGGCGGCGGCGGCCAAGAAAGCGCGGACGCTGCCGGCGGCGGTGCTCGCGGACCGGCCGGCGCCCGGCGTGATCGCGTTTGTGGCCAAGCGCACGCCCGAGGACCCGGTGCACGTGGTCACCGGGTTTTCCAAAGACCACCCGGAGTTCCGCGCGGTGCGGCCCGGCCAGACCGACGCCAATCCGCTCAAGTTTAACCACAAGCTCCATCTGAGCTCCGAACTCATCCCGCCGGTCGGGGGGCGGGCGCTCAATTGTGCCGACTGCCACCGGCCGGATGCGGCGGGGGCGTTCATGCAGCGGATCACGTTTGAGGCGAACTGCCGGAGCTGCCACTCGCTCAATTTCGACGAACGCAATCCCGGGATGACGCTGCCCCACGGTGACGCCGCGTTTGCGCGGGCCTACCTGCGCAACTTGCCGATGGAATACGCCGACCACGCCACGCGGACGCTCGGCATCGCCAACCGGCGCGACGTCGCGGCGTTCGTCGAGCAGCAGATCAACTCGCTGCGCGAGCGGAACCGCACGGGCGAAGATTTGGAGCGCGCGGCCTTTTTCAACGACGGCAAGACGGGCCCGGCCGCGGGCATCGCCGGACGCACGGGCGAGGCGCGGGCCCGGTTCGCGGGCTGCGCGTATTGCCACACCGTGACGCCACGCGGCGATGCCGTGCCGGAGATTGCCGTACCGCAGACTCCGGACCGCTGGTTCCTCCACGCGACCTTCCACCACGGAAAACACGCGGCGATGGCCTGCGCCGAATGTCACGACGCGGCGGGCAGCCAGCAGACCGCCGACATCATTCTGCCCAAGCAGCAGAGTTGCGTGCAATGCCACGGGCCCAAGGCGGGGGTCGCGGAGAGTTGCAGCACCTGTCACCATTATCACAACCCGCCGCCGACCACCGGGCGGGCGGCGCGTTTGACCCCGGGCCCATGAGCGCGGCGCCGACGACCCCGGGCGTTGCCGGATGCGCGGCCGTGCGGCCGGCGATCATGCGTGCGGCCGCGGTCCGTCGGACGGTCTGGCCGGTGGCCGCCGGTCTGTGTCTCGCCGCGGTGGCGTCCGCGGCCACCCCGGTTCCGGGCGAGCGGGGGATTCCGCGCGACGAGGCGAGGAAGACCCAGCGGCAGACCACGGGCACGCCGCCGTCGGAGCCGGGGAAGACGCCCGCCGATCCCGGTGCGCCGCTGCCGGCCTTGCCGCCGCTCGTCGAGCCGACGCTGCAGATGCGCCGGCGACCGCAAACTCCCGAGCCCACGTTGCCGCCCACCCGGTTCAACCCCGATCCGGGCGCCGTGTTCAAACCGGAGCGCGCACCTGCCGCCGACCCGTATTTCCAGCGCAATCAGGTGCCCTTTCCGGTTCGCCCGCAGGAGGCCCCGCTGCCGCCCGCGCAGGCCGGCGCGCGGGCGCCGCTCGAGCGGCCTTGGTTCGAACTCACGCCCAACCCGCCGCCTCCGCGCTACGGCACCGAAGCGCTCCCCGCCGATCAAAAACTCCCCCGCGCCGGCGTGCGGGAAAACCGGTTCATCCCCAACACGTGGCACGCTCCGGAAGCGTACCCGCTCGCGGCCGAGCACCGGGGCTACGGTCCGAACACGACCCCCGTCACGGATCGCTGGCGCAATACCGGGTTCGTTTCGTGGCGCCGCTACACGGCGGGCGACACCGACGAAATCCCGTATTACCACCCCAAGCCCGAACGCTGGCACTATTATCGCCAGAGCGTGCTCAAGGGCGATCTGCCGGTGCGCGGCCAGGATCTCTTCCTCAACCTTACCGCGACGGGTGAGTTTGTCGTCGAAGACCGCAAGCTGACCGTCCCGAGCGGCAACAGCGCCTCCCGCGCGGGGAGCTTCGACAATTTCGGCGACAGCCGCTCGCAGGTGTTTGTGAGCAATCTGGCGTTTCAGGCCGACTTGTCGCGCGGCGAGACGGTGTTCAAGCCGGTCGAGTGGCTCGTCCGCGTCAAACCCGTCTTCAATTTCAACCACGTGCGTTTCCGCGAGAGCGGGATCGTGTCACCCGATCCGCGGGGCAGCCTGGGCAGCAGCACCGGCGTGCCCAACAACGCCACCGTCACCCATCCGCGCGACATCGACGTCCTGCTGTCCGGCGGGATCGCGCGCGCGGATCCGGATTTGTCGCGCTCCCGCGGGACCACGCGGGACAAGACCTATGTTTCGCTGCAGGAAGCGTTCGTCGAAAAGCACCTGCTGGATCTGACGAACGCCTACGATTTCTGCGCGATCAAGGTCGGCAACCAGACTTTCAACAGCGATTTTCGCGGCTTCATTTTCAACGACACCAATCTCGGTGCCCGGTTCTTCGGCAACTACGACAGCAACCGCTGGCAATACAACGTGGCCGCCTTCGATCTGCGCGAGAAGGACACGAATTCCGAACTCAATACCTTCAACCGCCGCGGGCAGCTGGTCGTCGTCGCAAATGTTTACCGGCAGGATCTGTGGCGGCTCGGCTACACCGGGCAGGCCAGCTTCCACGCGAGCTTCGACCAAGCCGGCGTGCTGTACGACACGAACGGCGGCATCGTGCGGCCGGCCCCGCTCGGCACGGTGCGGCCGCACCGCGTGAACAGCTACTATCTGGGCTGGGCGGGCGACGGACACCTCGGGGCCTGGAATATTTCGCACGCCACGTATCTCGTCTTCGGTCGCGACCGTTTCAACGGCCTCGCGGGCCGGCCCGTGGACATCTTTGCGCAGATGGCCGCGCTGGAGGTCAGCTACGACCGCGACTGGATCCGGTTCAAGGGCTCGGTGTTCTACGCCTCGGGCGACCGCGATCCCGAAAACGGCCGGGCGACGGGCTTCGATTCCATCGTGGACAACGCCAATTTCACGGGTGGTCCGTTCAGCTACTACGTGCGGCAGGGGTTTAATCTCGGCGGCACCGCCGTCGGCTTGAAGCAGCGCTTCAGCCTGCTGCCCGATCTGCGCACGAGCAAAACCCAGGGCCAGGCGAACTTCGTCAACCCCGGGATTTTCATCGCCGGCTACGGCACCGACCTGGAAGTGACGCCGCGTCTGCGCGCGTTTATCAACGCCAACTATATCCGCTTCGTCACGACGGCGCCCCTGCGCACCGCGCTGCTCACCAACCGCGTCGATGCCGCGTTCGGCGTGGATCTGAGCTGCGGCGTGCAATGGCGTCCGCTCCTCACCGAAAACATCGTGATCTCCGCCGGCTACGGGGCGCTGCTGCCGGGCCGGGGGTTTCGCGACATTTTCCGCACCACGCAGCCGGGCGTGCCCGGTTTCACCGCGCCCGCCGCTACCGCGCGCGTCGACGCCTATCTCCACAGTGCGATCCTCGCCGTCACGTTGACCTACTGAGCCCGCCATGCCTTCCGTCCCCCCCCTGCCACCGAAGAAATTCAACTGGTTTGCGCCCTGCGCCCTGGGCGTCGCTCTCTGGGGCGTCGCCTTCAGCGCCCTCGTCGGTTTTGGCCAGCGCGAACCGGCGGAGCGCCGCGCGCCCGTCGACCCGGTGTTTGGCCCGCCGATCGCCGTCCCCCGCGCGCCGGCCGCCGTGACCAACGCCAAACCGCGCAACTGGGTGGACCAGACCCGCGAGGAGGCCCACGGGAAGAGCGCCGGCTGCATCGAGTGTCACGCCGGCATCGAAGACATGCACGCCTCGCCCCATGTCGTTTTGGGCTGCACCGACTGCCACGGCGGCACGGCGACGCCCGGGCTCACGATGGCCAAGGCGCACGTGGCCCCGCGGCATCCGGAATTGTGGCAAAGCTCCGCGAACCCGTCCGATTCCTCGGTGCTGCTGAACCACGAGTCGCCCGAGTTTATCCGCTTCGTGAACCCCGCCGATCTGCGCGTCGCCGAGCAGGCCTGCGGCCTCTGCCACAGCAAGATCATCAGCGACGTCGGCCACAGCATGATGAACCACGGGGCGATGCTGTGGGGCGCGGCGCTCTACAACAACGGCGCCTCCCCGTTTAAGGATTATCGCTACGGTCAGGCCTACGGTCTGGACGCCGCCCCGTTGCGGCTCGAGAGCCCGATTCCGGTCACGGCGGACATGACCAAGCGCTACGGATTGCTCTCCTTCCTCGATCCGCTCCCGCGTTTCGCGATCGGCCAGCCCTCGAACATTCTCCGCATCTTCGAAAAAGGCGGCGAGAAACAGGGCGAGATCGGCAACCCCAACGCCTTCGAACCCCCCGGTCGGCCCGCCCGCCGCCTCTCCGAGCGCGGGCTCGGCACGCTCAACCGCATCGACCCCGTCCTGCTCAACCTGCAGAAGACCCGCCTGCACGACCCGCTGCTCGGGTTCATGGGTTCGAACAACCATCCCGGCGATTACCGCTCGTCCGGCTGCGCGGCCTGTCACGTCGTCTACGCCAACGACCGTTCCCCCACGAATTCCGGCTGGTGGTCGAAATACGGCCATCAGGGGCTCAGTTTTTCGGCCGATCCGATGATCTCGAAAAAAGAAAAGGGCCACCCGATCAAGCACCAGTTCACCCGCAGCATCCCCTCGAGCCAGTGCATGAACTGTCACATGCACCAGGGAAACCTGTTTGTGAATCCCTACCTCGGCTACATCTGGTGGGATCAGGAGAGCGACGGGAAATTCATGTATCCCGCGAAGCAGAAAAACCCGACCGAGGACGAAATGGCCGCGTCGCTGCAGCACAACCCCGAGGCCGCCGCCGCCCGTGGGAACTGGGGTAACCCCGATTTCCTCGAGAAGGTCGCCGAACTCAATCCGCAGCTGCAGCAGACGCAGTTCGCCGACTACCACGGCCACGGCTGGGTGTTCCGCGCCGTGTTCAAAAAGGACCGCGAGGGCACGCTCCAGACCCTCGACGACAAGCCGATCGACCACAACGACCCGGAGAAATTCGCGAAGGCCGTCCACCTCAAGGATGTTCACCTTGCCCGCGGGATGCAGTGTGTGGATTGCCACTTTAAGTCGGACGTGCACGGCAACGGCCTGCTCTACGGCGAGCCGCGGGCCGCCACCGCCATCGAGTGTATCGACTGTCACGGGACGGTCGCCCAACGCCCGACCCTCGTGACCAGCGGGAATTCCGGGACCTTCACCAACGGCAAGGTCGTGCCCAACGATCTCGCGAAGGGCAGCACCCCGTGGGGGCCGCGTTTCTACTGGGTCGGCAAAAAACTCTACCAGCGTTCGATGATGAGCCCGGACATCGTGTGGGAGGTCCCGCAGACCGCCGACACCGTCGATCCGACGTCCTCCCACTACAACCCGAAGTCGGCCTACGCGAAAACCCTCCAGCGCGACGGCAAAACCTGGGGCGCGCTCCCCGCCGGCGATCCGCTGCTCCTCGATTCCCGGCTGGCCCACGCCAACACGAACATCTCCTGCCAGATCTGCCACACCTCGTGGGCCACGAGCTGCTTCGGCTGCCATCTGCCGATGCGCGCCAACAACAAAGTTGCCGCCAACAAATTCGAAGGCACCACCACGCGGAACTACACGAGCTACAACCCGCAGGTCGTGCGCGACGACGTGTTTATGCTGGGCAAGGACGCGACGTATAAAAACAACCGCCTGGCCGTGCTCCGCTCGTCGAGTGCTGTCATTGTCGGCTCCGAAAACAGCAACCGCGAGTGGATCTACTCCCAGCAGCAGACCGTCTCCGCCGAGGGCTACTCCGGTCAGGCCTTCAATCCGCATTTCCCCCACACCACGGGCTCCGTCGGCACGACGAAGGGCTGCACGGATTGCCACCTCTCCACCGCCAACGACAACAACGCCTGGATGACTCAGCTGCTCGGCTTCGGCACCGGCACGGTCAATTTCTTCGGCCGCTACGCCTACGTCGGCTCCGGCAAGGGCGGGATCGGCGCCGTGGTCTGGACCGAGCGCGAGGAGCCGCAGGCCGCGTTGGGCAGCCACCTCCAGCATCTCGCCTACCCCGACAATTACGCGCAACACGTCGGGAAAAACGCCGGCGTTCTCAAGGAAGCCCACACGCATCACGCCGAGGACATCCGCGATCTCGTCCTCCGCGGCGAATATCTCTACACCGCCAACGGCCCCGGCGGCTTCGAGGTCTTCGACGTCGCCAACATCGACCACAAGGGTTTCTCCGAACGCATCGTTTCCGCTCCCGTCTCCCCCCTCGGCCAGCGCCTCCGCGTGAAGACGAAATACGCGACGAGCGTCACGCTGCCCAGCACCCTCGGCATCGATCCGCTGCGCCAGCGCCTGCCGGAAAACGAGGAGCAGCCGATCTCGCTCATCTACGCGTTTGTCTACGTCACCGACCGCGAGGAGGGCCTCGTCAACGTCCTGGTGGGCACCCTCGTCGACGGCGACCCGGCGAACAATTTCTTCCAGGAAAAGGATGTCGTGCGCTTCAATCCCGACGGTATCCTCACGGGCGCGACGCACAGTTACATGGCCGGCCACCGGCTCTATGTGACCTGCACCGCCGGGCTGGTCGTCGTCGATGTGGCCGACCCGTTCCACCCGAAGGTCGTCGGCCGCACCGCCGCTGGCGCCCTCAAGAATCCGCGCAAGCTCGCCGTCCAGTTCCTCTACGCGTTCGTCACGGACGACGAGGGCGTGAAGACTGTCGACCTCGCCGACCCCATCAATCCGCGCGTGATTCCCGACGCGACCGTGCCCCTTGCCAACGCCCAGGGGCTCTATGCCGCGCGCACCTATCTCTACGTGGCCGCGGGCGCCGAAGGCCTCGCGATCGTCGACATCAAAAATCCCGCCGCGCCCAAACTCCGCGAGAAATTCAACGCCGGCGGCCGGCTCAACGACACGCGCTCGCTCCAGGTCGGCTCGATCAACGCCTCGATGTTCGCGCTGGTCGCCGACGGGAAGAACGGCCTGCGCGTGCTGCAGATGATCTCGCCCGAAAACGTTCCGGGCTACATGGGCTTCAGTCCGCCGCCCGCCCCCAAACTCATCGCGACCTATCCGACGCACGGCGAGGCGGTCGCGGTGAGCCGTGGCCTCGACCGCGACCGCGTGGTCGACGAGACGGGCAATCAGACGGTCGTGTTCGGCCGCCGGGGCAGCCGGCCGTTCAACGAGCAGGAGTTTGCGTCCTTCACCCGCAAACCGGACGGCCAGCTCTTCCGCGTCGAAGACGTAACGGTGCGAAACCGCCAGCTCCAAACCGTGTCGGGCAGTTTGCTCCCGCCGACCTTGCCGTTCAGGAGCCCGCCCGCCGAGCCCGTTCCGGCCCGGAACACCGACCGGATTTTCCGCCGCCCTGCCAGCACGGACTGACCTGACCGACGTCGATCTTATCCGTCCGCGGCGGACCGGTCGGCGTGTCGCGGAATTCCGCGCGGGGCCAAATCAGGCGCTGGCGAGGGCCACGCGCCCGCGGGAGCGGCTCGGCTCGAACCACGAAGACGGCTCGTCGTCGGCGCCGAACTCCGGGCACATCGCGGCCAGCTGGGTGCGGAGATTCTCCCGCGCGCGGGCGATGCGGCTCTTCACCGTGCCGACGTTGAGACCGAGCGTCGCCGCGATTTCCTCATACGGCCGGTGCAGCCGGGTGCGGAGCGTGAGGATCTCGCGATGGCGGGGATCAAGGCTCTCCATACACGCGGCGACGAGTGCGGCGAACTCCTCGTTCGTCGTCGCGCGCGCGGGGTCGGGCGCATCCGAGGCCACGAGGTCGGTGAACGTCGCGGCGCTGTCGTCGGCCAGCGCACAGTCCAGCGAGAGCGTGGCATGCCGGCGGCGGCGGTAGAAATACCAGTAGCGGTTGCGCGCGAGGTTGACCGCAATGCGGTGCAACCAGGTCGCGAGCGAACAGTCGCCGCGGAATTTCCCGAGTCCGCGGTGGGCCCGGATAAACGTGTCCTGGGTGATTTCCTCGGCGTCGCCCCGGTTGCGCAGGAGCGCGAGGGTGATGCCGAAGATTTTTTCCCGGTGGCGGCTCATGATTTCGACAAAGGCGGTCTCGTCGCCGGCGTTGAAGCGGCGAACCCGGGCGGCGTCGGAGGCGGCTTCGGTTTGCGCGGCGAGGGTGCGTTCGGCGGTTGGCCGCTCCGCTGCGGAGCGAGGGGGTGTGGGGGTGGTCGCCGCGTGGGCGGACGAGGGGAGGGCGGGGCAGGGAGCGGCGGAGAGCATGGGGAGGTGTTCGGTTCAGGAGGTGCGGAGAACGGGGTTGCCTTACCTCGGAACGTGCCACCGCCGCCGCCACCGGGCCTAATCGCCTGCGTTGCCGGGGTCTTAAAAATGTTGCCGCGTCGCGGGGCGCGCTGTCGCGGCCGGCGCCGTCGGGCAAAATACCGGGCGGGTCCCCGGTGAGTGTGCAAGACGCACGGTCCGCCGGGTCCGGTCCGAGGGGGTGGGGCCAAACGCCAAGGATTGGCCGGGTTACTTTCGTGCGACATCGGTCCCGCGGTTGGGCTCGGTGCTTGACTGCCATTTTGGGTGGGTCTTGCCTGACACTCCGTCCAAATGTCTGGGCCCAGCGACTTGCGCCCGGGCCGACCCTCGGAACTCAACGACAAACGACTATGAAACGATCTATGACCATTAAACGCGTGTTGGGCGGCATCTTCGCCCTCTGTTTTGCCACCGTGAGCGCCCTGTTCGGTCAGGGCATCACGACGTCCGCGCTCAGCGGCTACGTCATCGACAAGCAAGGCAAGGCCGTCGCCGGCGCCACCGTATCCGTGGTGCACGAGCCGTCCGGCACCCGCGCTTCCGCCGTATCCCGCGCCAACGGCCAGTTCAACCTGTCCGGCCTGCGCATCGGCGGTCCCTACACGGTCTCGACCACCGGGCAGGGCGTGCAGAGCGATACCCGCAAGGACGTCTATCTAGATCTCGGCCAGTCCCTCGAGTTGGCCATCACCCTCGGTTCCGACGTCGTCAAGCTGGATGCCTTTACGGTCACCGGCGAACGCGAGACGACCTTTGGCGCCGGGCGCATGAGTGCCGGCACGAGCTTTAACGATTCCGAAATCCAGAACGTCGCCTCCATCCGCAACGACGTGCAGGATATCGCCCGGCTCGACTCCCGCCTCACGCTGAGTTCGCTCGATCAGGGCGGCCAGCTCAGCGCCCAGGGCCAGAATTTCCGCTTCAACTCGTTTCTCATCGACGGCGTCGAGGCCAACGATCCCTTCGGCCTCAACAGCAACGGCGTCTCCTCTCTCCGCGGCCCGATTCCGTTGGAAGCCCTTGCGGCCATCAACATCGAACTGAATCCCTACGATGTCCGCCGCTCCAATTTCACCGGCGCCCTCATCAACGCCGTCACCAAGAGCGGCACCAACACCTTCTCCGGGTCCGCGACCTACGAAATGACCAACGAAGACTATCGCGGGAAGAATCCCCGCACCGGCGCCAAGGAGTCGTTCGATGAGCGCCGCTATTACTACGGCCTGAGCGGCCCGATCCTGAAGGACCGCCTCTTCTTCGCCTTCAGCTACGAGGACACCGAGCGTGAGTCCGTTTCGCCGTCCGCCGGCTTCGTGTTCAATGCGGCCTCCCTCGCCCTCGTGGATCAGGTGATCGCCCGGGCCAAGACCCTCGGCTACGATGCGGGCTCGCTGGCTGCCGCCGGTGGCAACATCGCTTTCCAGAAGACGACCCTCGGCAAGATCGACTGGAACATCTCAGATTCCCACCGCGTCGCCGTCACCTACCGCAAAAACGAAGGCTCCTCGCCGATCTTCGCGGGCGTGACCAGCACGACCGGCACCTCGCTCAGCAAGAATTGGTATGACCAGCCCCGCAACACCGAGAGCTACACGGCGCAGTTGAACAGCCAGTGGACCCCCGACTTCCGGACCGAGGCTTCTTACAACTACTCGACCTACGAGGCTTCGCCGGTCAATCGCGGCGCGCCTTTCCCCTCCATCGGCATCGGCGGTCTGACCGGCACCCGCACCGACACCGGCGCGACTGTGACCACCGGCTTTCTCAATTTCGGCACCGAGTTTTCCCGGCAGCTGAACTTCCTCAACACGAAGGAAAAACTCTACAAGTTCAGCGGCGACTACTCCCTCGGCGATCACACGTTCACCGTCGGCGCTGAGCTGAACGAGATCAGCTACGACAATCGTTTCCTCCAAGCCTACTACGGCAGCTACACGTTTAACAACAGCACGGCCTTTGGCACCACGCCCGCCCGCACCGGCGTGGAGAATTTTCTCAACGGCACACCCACCGCCTACACCAACGCCCAGCCGTTCCCCGGCAGCACCATCGACCAGGTGTTCGCCAAGTGGACCTACAAGGGTTACGCGGGCTTCGTGCAGGACACGTGGCGTCCGACCCAGGCCCTCACGATCGTCGGTGGCCTGCGCTACGATCTGCCGACCGTCACCAATCCGCCGCCCTACAACGCCGGTTTCTCCACCGCGTTTGGCGTCCGCAACGACGCGACCAACGACGGCAACTCGACCATCTCCCCGCGCGCCGGCTTCAACTATCGCCTGCCCGCCGACCGCAAAACGGAAGTGCGCGGCGGCCTCGGCCTCTTCAGCGGGCGCACCCCCAGCGTCTGGCTCGGCAACGCTTACCAGAACGCCGGCACGGCCTACACGATCACGGCCAACGTCAACGGGAACAACCAGCCCGCCCTCCAGTTCCAGCCCGACGTGACCAAGCAGCCGATCCCGGCCGGCACCCCGCCGATCCCGAACATCAATCTCACCGATCCGAATTTCAGGAACCCGACACTCTGGAAAGGTAATATCGCCCTCGATCACCAACTGCCCTTCGGCGGTCTCGTGGCCTCGCTGGAATTTACCGCGACCAAAGTTCAGAAAGGTCTCTTCATCGAGTTCCTGAACTTCCAGACGCCCGCCACCGGTCCGGCCACGCTGCCCGACGGCCGCATCCGCTACGCCGGCAACATCACCCCCGGGATCAATACCAGCGCGACGCCCAACAACACGACGACGTTCCCCCAGACCAACACCACCGGCCGCCGGCGCATCGCGACCTACGGCGATGTCTACCGCATCACCAACTCCAACAAGGGTCACTCCGAGGACGCCACGCTCTCCGTCAATCGCCCTTGGCGCAACAAGTGGTCGGCCGGCGTCTCCTGGACCCGGGGCCGCGCCACCGAGGTCAGCCCGTTGACCTCCTCCACCGCCGGTTCGCTGTTCACCACGCGCGCCATCGTCAACCCGAACGAGAATGTCGATTCGACCTCCAATACGCAGACGGCCGACAAGGTCGTCGCCCGCTATGCCCGGCAGTTTGAGTTCGTGCAGAAATGGCCCACGACGCTGGCGCTGACCTACGAAGGCCGCACCGGCCGCACCTACAGCTGGGTCTTCGAGGGCGACGCCAACGGCGACGGCTTCGCCGGCAACGACCAGCTCTACGTGCCGACGGGCCCGACCGACCCGAAAGTCCGCTGGATTAACACGGCCGACCGGGACGCCTTCTTCGCCTTCGCCGCATCAAGCGGCCTGAACAAATACGCCGGCCAGATCGCGCCCCGCAACAGCGAGCATTCCCCGTGGACGCAGACGGTCGACATGACCATCCGCCAGGCCATTCCGTTCGGCTGGCGCAACGCCAAGGCCGAGGTCTACCTGCAGGTGATCAACCTCGCCAACCTCGTCGACGACTCCTGGGGCATCGTGGAGGAGGTTCCGTTCACCTACCGCCGGACGGTGGCCGGCGCGATCTTCGACCCGGTCACCAACCAGTACGGCTACGTCTTCAACGGCGCCACGCTCGACGGTCTGCCGCAGGTCGCCGATGACACCTCGACCTCGCGTTGGCAGGCCAAGCTGGGCATCACGATCAAGTTCTAAGCCCGACTGGACGTCGGACTCCGCTTTCGAGGCGGCTGCGGCAACGCAGCCGCCTTTTTTGTGGGCGGATGGCGCGGTGCGTTGACCTCCCGCCGGTTTCCCGCGGTGCTTTTCCTCTGTGAGAGAACCAGGTTCCCAGCCGCATCCGAGTGTTCCCGTTTCGACGCGCCGCGTCGGGTGGGCGGCGGTTGGGCTGGTGGCGGCGGGACTCGCCGCCTACCACAACAGCTTTTCCGTCCCGTTCGTGTTCGACGACATTCCGGCCATCGTCGAAAACGCCTCGATCCGGAAATTGTGGCCGCTCAGCGACGTGCTGGCACCCGGATCGCACGGGGGCGTGACCACCAGCGGCCGCCCGGTGGTGAATCTTTCGCTCGCCCTCAACTACGCGCTCAGCGGCACCGCCGTGGGGAGCTACCACGCCGTGAACCTCGCGATCCATCTCGTCGCGGGCCTCGCCCTCTTCGGGCTCGTACGGCGGACGCTGTTGACGCCCCGCCTGCGCGACCGCTTCGGGGCCGCCGCGCTGCCGCTGGCCTTCTCCACCGCCGCGCTGTGGCTGCTGCATCCGCTGCAAACGGAATCGGTGACCTACATCGTGCAACGCGCCGAGTCGCTGGTCGGGCTGTTTTTCCTGCTGACGCTCTATTGTTTCGTCCGCGGAGCCGGGCCGGACGGACGGACCCGGTGGATGTTCGGCGCGGCCCTGGCCTGCACCTTGGGCATGGCGACGAAGGAGGTCATGGTGTCCGCGCCGCTGATTGTGCTGCTCTATGACCGCACATTTCTGAGCGGAACGTTTCGCGCGGCCTGGGCGGCGCGGGCGCGTTGGCACGGGGCGTTGGCGGCCACGTGGGTGCTGCTCGCGTTTTTGGTGGTGGGCACCGCCGGCCGGGGCGGCACCGCCGGGTTTGGCACGGCGGTGTCCTCGTGGAGCTACGCGCTGACCCAGTGTCGCGCGATCACGTCCTATCTCGGGCTCAGTCTCTGGCCTCACCCGTTGGTGTTCGACTACGGGCTCGGCACGGTGCGGGAGCTGACGACGGTGCTGCCGCAGGCGTTGCTCGTGGTGGCGCTGCTTGCGACCACGGTTGTGCTCGTTGGCCGGCGGCCGGCGGCGGGATTTCTCGGCGCGTGCTTCTTCGCGTTGCTCGCCCCGAGTTCGAGCTTCGTGCCCGTGGTTACCCAGACGATGGCGGAACACCGGATGTATCTGCCGCTCGCCGCGGTGATCACCGCACTTGTGCTCGCGGCCTACGTCTGGGCGGGCCGGCGCAGCGGGTGGCTTTGGACTGGAGTCGCGCTCGTCTGCCTCGGGGCGACCGTCGGGCGCAATCAGGACTACCGGAGCAACCTGGCGATCTGGTCGGACACGGCCGCGAAGCTCCCTGGCAACGCCCGGGCGCACAACAATCTCGGACAGGCGTTGTTTTTCGCCGGGCGCATCCAAGAATCCGTGACGACCTATCGCGCGGCGCTGCGGTTGCAACCCAACTACCCCGAGACCCACTACAATCTCGGGGTTTCGCTCGCGCAGTTGGGCGCGCTGCCGGAGGCGATCGGGCACTACGAGGCCGCGCTGCGGCTCCAGCCGGACTATCCCGCGGCGCACAACAACTTCGCCAACGCCCTCATGCGGGTGGACCGCGTGCCCGAGGCGTTGCGCCATTACGAAACAGCGGTGCGGCTCGATCCGGCCTTCGCGGAGGCCCACGGCAATCTCGGCAACGCGCTGCTGCAAAGCGGTCAGGCCGAAGCGTCGGTCGAGTGCTTCATGCGGGCTTTGGTTCTGAAACCCGGGTCCGCGGAATCCCATTACAATCTCGGCAACGCCCATGCCGCATTGAACCGCATGCCCGCGGCGCTCGAGGAATATCGCGCGGCGCTTCGCCTGCAGCCCGACTACGCCGATGCCCACGTGAATGCGGGCAACGCCCTGCTGCAGCTGGGACGCGCCGGCGAAGCCGTCGCCGCTTACGAGCGCGCCGTTGCCCTGCGGCCGGATCAGGCCGTCGCCCGGTTCAATCTCGCCTCGGCGCTGCTTGATCTCGGTCGCTGGGCGGAGGCGATCCCGCCGCTTGAGCGGGCGCTCGTGCTGAACCCGCAGTCGTCGGACAGCCATCGCGCCCTCGGGTTTGCGCTCGTCCAGCTGGGCCGCGGGCGCGAGGCGGTGCCCCATTACGAAGCCGTCCTCCGGGCCGATCCCGCCGATGCGGAGGCCCGGCGGGCGTTGACGGAGTTGCGGTCGCCGCCGCCCCGGTGATCCGGCGCTAGCGACCGAGCAGGCGCCGCCCCTGGGCGAGGTGGCGTCGGGCGTCGCCGGAGTCGGGGCGGATGCGCAACGCGGCTTCAAACGCGCGGCCGGCTTCCGCGACGCGGTCGCGGGGCGCATCCGCGCTGCCGCGGTTGTGGTGGGCCTCCGCGTCGTTGGGCGCGAGGCGCTCGGCGGCCTCGTAGTGGGTCAGCGGTTCCGTTACGCGAGCGGCGTCGATGAGGGCGTAGCCGAGTTTGTCGTGGGTGTTGGCGTCGTCGGGCGCCAGGCGCAGCGCGCCCTCGTCGGCCGCGATGGCTTCCGTGCGCCGGCGCGTGGGCGTGAGGGCGTCGCCGCGGCCGAAGTGCGCGGCGGCGTTGGCGGGTTCGGCGGCGAGCCCGGTTCGATAGTGTGCGATGGCGTCTTCGGCGTTGCCGACCGCGATCCGAGCCCCGGCCATCGCCGGGCGAAACTCGCTGTCGGCGGGACGCGCTCGCCGCGCCGCCGCGTCGTGGGGCAGTGCCGCGGCGAAGCGGCGGCCGCTCGCGAGCGCCGCCGCCAGGTTAAAGTGCGCGGCGGCGTAGTCGGGGCGCAGCCGGAGAGTGGCTTCGTAGCGGGCGATGGTCTCGTCGCCCCGGCCCAGGCGAACGAGCGCGGCCCCGTGGTTGTCGGCGAACGGCGGCTCGGTGGGTTTCAGGCGCTCGGCCTCGGCGTAGTGGGGGAGGGCGGACGCTCCGCGACCGGCGCGATTGAGGGCGATGGCCGGATTGTGGTGGGTCCTGGCTTCGGTCGGCACGAGGCGGAGCGCGTGCCGGTAGTGCAGAACCGCCTTGTCGTGGCGGTTCGCCTGGGTTCGCACCCGCGCGAGGTTGTCGTGATACGTGGACTCGTCGGCCCGCAAACGGACGGCCGCGGTGGGTTGTTCGATCGCGTCGTGAAGGCGGCCGAGTTCGGCCTTGGCTTCCGCGGGGCTCTGCCGCGCCCGGGAATTCTTCGGGCCTTGCTCCACGGTCTTGCTCCACAGCACAAGGTGGCGGCGGTAGTCGTGGTTGCGCCGCGCCGTCCCGCCTCCGCCCGCCACGGCGACCACGGCCCCCAGGACAGCGCGTGACGTCCGATCGGGCGGTGCGCGCGCAACACGACGACGACGGCGACGACGGCGGCGAGCGGCAGATACATCCGGTGTTCGACGATCATTTGGATCGTGCCGGGAGCCAGCGACGTGGGCGCCGGAATACCGAAGCACCAGGCTCTGGCCAAGCCGAGCGCCGGGTCCCTCCAGAGCGCATAGGCGGTGCCTGCCAGCCGCGGCCCAACGACCGCGGCGAAGCGCATCACG
>CAJAYO010000580.1 GCA_903948415.1 uncultured Opitutia bacterium
CAATACAATGCGCAGATGGAGCCGGCGTGGGCGCGGGCGTTTGAGCCGCCGAGTGTGTGCTCCAACGAAGGCGCGGGGGCGATGCGGCTCCTCGTGGATTTGTATCTCGAGAGTGGTGAAAAAAAGTTTCTCGAACCGTTGCCGCGGGCGATCGCGTGGTATCGGCGCTCGGCCATCGCGCCGGGCACGTGGGCGCGGATGTATGAACTCGGGACGAACCAACCCATCTATGGCGACCGCGACGGAAAATATCATTATCGCGTCGAGGATCTCTCGCCGGAGCGGCAAACGGGATATTCGTGGAAGGGGAGCTACGGCGTGCCGGCGGTGATCGCGTTTTACGAGGAGGTCGGGCGGGAGGGAAGGGAAGCGATCGTGGCCAAGAAAAAGGCGGCCGCGGCCCCTACCGAGAAGCAGCGTGCGGCGCGGGCCAAGGCGCTGGAGCCGCGGGTGCGGACGGCGATCAAGGCGCTCGATGCCCAAGGGCGGTGGATCGTCGGCGGGAAGGGCGGGGAGGCGATTCGGATGGAGGTGTTCGTCGAAAATATGCGGACGCTGTGCGAGTATGTGGAAGCGGTGAAGTGAGGTGAAGTTACGGTCGGCCGCGCTGCGGGCTTGCTTCCGGTCGCCGGCGTCGGGTTTCCTCGCCGCATGAGCGCGCCTACCCTGCACACGATCCATGGCCAACCCTCGTGGTCGTTTCACTCCAGTCTGGTCACGGCCCATTTGACCAAGGTGGGCGGACACCTCGGGCCGGTGGAGTTTCGGGTCGGGAAGAAAACGGTGTCGCCCTATTCGGTGGCGCCGTGGGCGACGGAGAAACTGGGGCCGGGCTTGCCGCCGCTGTTGCATGCGTTGCGCGGGGATTTTTTCTGCGCGCCGTTTGGCGGCAACGGCACGGTGTGGCGCGGGGAAAGCCATCCGCCGCACGGCGAGACGGCGAATGCGAAGTGGGAGTTGGACGCGTTCGAGAAGACCGGGCAGCGCGTGACGCTGCATGCGAGTCTGGCGACGACGGTGCGCCGGGGGCGGGTGGACAAATTCATTTCGCTGGTGGACGGGCACACGGCGGTTTACTCGCGGCACGTGCTGTCGGGAATGCGCGGCCCGATGAGTCTCGGGCACCATGCGATGTTGAAGTGTCCGGAGTCGCCGGGGAGCGGCGCGGTGAGCACGAGCCGGTTCGTGCGCGGGCAGGTGTTGCCGGTGCCGTTCGAGCAGCCGGAGAATTATGGGTATTCGGCGCTGAAGCCGGGTGCGACGTTTCGGTCGCTGGCGGCCGTGCCGCTGGCGGCGGGGGGCCAGGCCGATCTCACCGGGTATCCGGCGCGGAAGGGCTACGACGATCTCGTGATGGTGACGGCGGACGCGAAGCGGTCGTTCGCGTGGAACGCGGTGACGTTTGCGGCGGAGGGGCATGTGTGGTTCGCGTTGCGCGATCCGCGCGTGCTGCGGCACACGATTTTCTGGATGTCGAACGGCGGGCGGCATTATGCGCCGTGGAACGGCCGGCATACGGCGGTGCTGGGGCTGGAGGATGTGACGAGTTATTTTCACGTCGGCCTCGCGGAGTCGGCGAAACCGAACGCGCTCAGTCGGGCGGGCTTTCCGACGACGCTCACGCTGGATCCGAAAAAGCCGACGACGGTGAACACGATCATGGCGGTGGCGGCGATTCCGCGGGGGTTCGACCGCGTGGCGGAGATCCGCGCGGCCGGGGACGGGGTGGAGTTGGTGGCCGCGAGCGGGAAACGCGCGACGTGCGCGCTGGATGTGGGGTTTCTCGGGCAGGCGTGAGGCGCCTTCGCCCAGGCTACGCGGTGGCATTCAGCTGGATTGCCGCGCCCGCCGAGCCGGGCTCGCAATGACAAGCGGGATTTGGAGGCGGAGTGTGCGGTAAGGAAGCGCGTTGGGGTCAACGCGCTCCACCTCGGAGTCTGAGGTCAGACGCCCGCGAGAATTTTTTCCAGGAACTCGCGGTTGGCGCGGGCGTGGGCGGAA
>CAJAYO010000581.1 GCA_903948415.1 uncultured Opitutia bacterium
CACCACACCGAGGCCTTCGACCTCTGGTTCACCGGCGTCGGCGGCGCCCGCATCTACGCCAAATACCTCCGCCCAAACTCTTCCCATCCGACCTCCCCTACCGCCACCACACCTTCGCCGTCTTCCCCTTCAACGCCCTCTCTTCAACGGGCACCGCGTCCTGCGGTGCTCCAGTTCCACGGCTATTCCGGCCACAGCGGCGACTGGCTCGACAAATTCGGCTGGCCCGCCGAGGGCTTCTGCTACGCCGCCCTGGACTGCCGCGGCCAGGGCGGCCGCTCCGAGGACAACGGCCGCGTCCAGGGCACCACCCTCCGCGGCCACATCGTGCGCGGCCTCGACGACCCCGATCCCCGCCGCCTCGCCTTCCGTCAAATCTTCCTCGATACGGCCCAACTCGCCCGCGTCGTCATGGGTTTCCCCGAGGTCGACGCCGACCGCGTCGGCTGCTTCGGCGCCTCCCAGGGCGGCGCCCTCACCCTCGCCTGCGCCGCCCTCGAACCGCGGATCCGCCGCGCCGCGCCCGTCTTCCCGTTCCTCTGCGACTACCAGCGCGTCTGGGAAATGGACCTCACCCAAGACGCCTACGAAGAACTGCGCTACTTCTTCCGCGCCTTCGACCCACGCCACGAGCGCGAGGCGGAAATCTTCACCAAACTCGGCTACGTCGACTGCCAGCACCTCGCCCCGCGCATCCGCGCCGAAACGCTCATGTTCACCAGCCTCATGGACACGATTTGCCCGCCGAGCTCGCAATTCGCCGCCTACAACAAAATCACCGCGCCGAAAAACCACGTCCTCTACCCGGACTTCGCCCACGAAGCCCTCCCCGGTCAGCTCGACCGCACCTTCGCCTTTATGCGCGGCCTGTGAGCAGGGCCGGCCTCCGCCCAGCCCTTTCGCGTCCCCGTGCGCATGGGGGAGGGGCTTTACGCCCCGACTCCGAGCCGCGCCACCACTTCCATCCGCCCCGCCAGCTCGACATCCTTCGCCGTGATCTTCCCTCCGGCCTCGTGCGTGTTCAGCCGCACCGCCACCCGGTTGTAGACGTTGGTCCACTCCGGGTGATGGTTCATCGCCTCCGCCTCGCAGCCCACGCGCACCATGAAACTCAGCGCCGCCGGGAAGCTCTCGAACGTAAACGTCTTCACCAGCCCCTCACCCTCGCGGCTCCACCCCGGCAGTCCTTCCAGCGCCTTCGCGATCTTCGCCTGCGTCAGGGGGGTCGTCATGTCCGCAACCTTGCCCGGTCTTCCCCCTTGTCAACGCCCACCACGCCGCCCTAACTCGCCCGTTCCTGCATGAGCCAAGCGCCCGCGCCCATCACCGCCCCCCACCACGTCGCCATTATCATGGACGGCAACGGACGCTGGGCGAAACAGCGCGGCCTCCCCCGCCTCGAGGGCCACCGCCGCGGCGTCGAGACCGTCCGCACCACCACCTTCGCCGCCCGCGACCTCGGCGTGAAAATGCTCACGCTCTACGCCTTCTCCGTCGAAAACTGGAAACGCCCGCAGGACGAGGTCGGCGGCCTCATGAGCCTCCTCGAGTATTATCTCAAAAAGGAACTCGAGACCTTCATCCGCGACCGCGTCCGCCTCCGCACCATCGGCCGCACCGACGAACTCCCCGCCGGCGTCCAAAAAGTCCTCCACTCCACCATCGAGGCCACCCGCCACTTCGACGACTACACCCTCGTCCTCGCCCTCAACTACGGCTCCCGCACCGAGGTCGTCGACGCCGCCCGCGCCTACGCCGCCGCCGTCGCCGCCGGCCAGGAAAAACTCAACGACGGCTCCTGGGCCACGTTCCGCCGCTACCTGTCCACCGCCGACATGCCCGACCCCGACCTCGTCATCCGCACCTCCGGCGAGACGCGCGTCAGCAACTTCCTCCTGCTGCAGGCCGCCTACGCCGAATTCGCCTTCACCCCCGTGCTCTGGCCCGACTTCACCAAAGCCGACCTCGCCGCCGCCATCGCCGACTACCACCGCCGCGAACGCCGCTTTGGTCTCACCAGCGAACAACTCGTGAACCCCGCCGCCCCATGACGCCTGCCTTCCCCGGCCCCGCCGCCCCTCCCTTGCCCCGCCTCCGGTCCTCCGCGCGCCCGCGCTCCTGACCGTGGTCAAACGCACCCTCAGCACCGTCGCTTTGTGGACGGTTGTCGCCGCCGTCCTCTGGTCCTACCGCACCAACGGCGCCCTCCTGCTCATCGGTCTCATCGCCGTCCTGACGCTGCGCGAGTTCTACCAACTCATGCACGCGATGGGTTACCGGCCCTTCGACAAGCTCGGCATTTTCTTCGGCACCCTCATCACCCTGTCCCCCTGGTTTGAGGCCCGGTTTCTCTGGCCCGCCCACCCGCTCCTCGCGCTCGCCACCATCGTCTTCTCGATCCGCCTCCTCGGCGAACGCACCCCCGAAAACCGCGTCGAATCCCTCTGCTCCACCCTCTTTGGCCTCGTCTACGTCGGGCTCCTGCTGGAATACGTCACCCGTATCGTCACCCCCTTGCCCGCCGACACGATCACGCCCGACGGCCGGCTCCTCATCGCTCTGTGGTTGATCGTGGTGGCTAAATTCTGCGACATGGGCGCCCTCCTGTCCGGTCTCGCTTTCGGCCGCCACAAAATGTCGCCGCTCATCAGCCCGAAGAAAACCTGGGAGGGCGCCGTGGGCGGCGTCCTCTTCTCGATGGCGACCGGCGCCGTTTTCGCCCACATGGCCCGCCACCATTTCCCCCCGCACATGACGCCGCTCGTGGCCGCCTTGTGCGCCGCCCCCATCGCCGTCCTCGGGATCGTCGCCGACCTCGTCGAATCCGCCATCAAACGCCGCGCCGACCGCAAAGATTCCGGCGCCACCATCCCCGGCATCGGCGGTATGTTCGACCTCAGCGACAGCATTCTCCTCGCCGCCCCGGTCGGCTATTTCCTTTTCCGGCTGCCCTGATCGCGCGATGAATTCCCCGCCCGCGAAAAAACGCGTCGTCCTCCTCGGCGCCACCGGCTCCATCGGCGAAAACACCCTGCGCGTCCTCGCCGCCCACCCCGACAAACTCGAACTCGTCGCCATCGCCGCCCACTCCAAGTGGGAAAAACTCGCCGCCATCGCGCGCCAGTTCCACGTGCCCCACGTCGGCGTCTTTGACGACGCCGCCTTCGCCGCCGCCCGCGCCCAACCCGCCGCGTTCCCCCCCGGCACCCGCCTCGTCGGCGGCCTCGCCGGCCTCGTCGAACTCGCCCAACTCCCCGCCGCCGACACCGTCCTCGTCGCCGTCGTCGGCACCACCGGCCTCGAACCCGCCCTCGCCGCCCTCGCCGCCGGCAAGGACCTCGCCCTCGCCTCCAAGGAAATCCTCGTCCTCGCCGGCAAGTTCGTCCTCGCCGCCGCCAAAAAATCCGGCGCGAAACTCCTCCCCGTCGACAGCGAGCACAACGCCGTCTTCCAATGCCTCGAGGGCCACCCGCACGCCGGCGTACGCCGCATCGTCCTCACCGCCAGCGGCGGCGCCTTCCGCGACTGGCCCGCCGCACGCCTCGCCCACGTCACCCCGGCCGACGCCCTCAAGCACCCCAACTGGTCGATGGGCCCCAAGATCACCGTCGACTCCGCCACCCTCGCCAACAAGGGCCTCGAACTCATCGAAGCCCAGTGCCTCTTCGGCCTCCGCCCCGAACAGTGCACCGCCGTGATCCACCCCCAGAGCATCGTCCACTGCCTCGTCGAATTCAACGACGGCGCCATGCTCGCCCAGCTCTGTCCGCCGTCGATGACGTTCCCGATCCAACACGCCCTCCTCCACCCCGCGCGCGCCCCCGGCGTCGACGCCGCCCTCGACTTCACGAAACTCCTCGGCCTCGAATTCCGCCCGATCGACGACACCCGCTTTCCCCTCCTCCGCCTCGCCCGCGCGACCATGCACGCCGGCGGCGTCGCCCCCGCCGTTTACAACGCCGCCAACGAGATCGCCGTCGCCGCCTTCCTCGCGGAAAAAATCCCGTTCCTTGCGATTCCCGCCGTTGTCGAGCACACTCTCGCCGCTCTGCCCAATTTTGAACCCACCGACCTCGCCGCTGTTCTAGCCACCGATACCGACGCCCGCCGCCTCGCTCGCCTCCATCTCGCCCATGTTTGATCTCTTTTCCAACGTCTGGTCCTTCTTCCTCGTCGTCGTCTTCTTCGGCGGATCGATCTTCGTTCACGAACTCGGCCACTTCCTCGCCGCCCGCAAACGCGGCGCCAAAGTCGAGCGCTTCTCCATCGGCTTCGGTCCCGCCCTCTGGTCCCGCCGCGGCCGGGACGGCGTCGAATACCGCCTCTCCTGCATTCCCCTCGGCGGCTATGTCCTCCTCCCCCAACTCGCCGACCTCGGCCCCGTCGAGGGCGAAAGCACCACCGACGTCAAAAAACTCCCGCCCATCGACTACGCCTCGAAGATGCTGATCCTCGTCGCCGGCGCCTCCTTTAACATCCTCTTCGCCTGCGTTCTCGCCTGCATCGTTTGGGTCGTCGGTGAGCCCACCTTCTCCGAGCTCAACACCACCAAAATCGGCACCGTCAACCCGATCATCAAACTCGCCGACGGCACCACCGCCCCCAACCCCGCCCACGAGGCCGGTCTCCAAGCCGGCGACGACGTCAGGTCCATCGACGGCAACCCCGTCAAAAACTTCGAAGACATCATCAACGGCGTCATCCTCGGCAAAGGCCGCGCCTCCGACGACCGCCGCAAAGCCATTTTCGTCGTCGAGCGTGCCGGAAAAACGATGGAGATCGTGGTGTTTCCGCGCCTCCTCACCGCCGACAAAATCCGGGTCGCCGGCGTCGAGCCCGCCGAAGACCTGACGGCCGAATCCCTCTTGCCCGACTGGCCCGCCGCTCTCGCCGGCATCAAACCCGGCGACCGCGTCCTCGCCGTCGACGGCAAACCCGTTTTCCAACGCGCCGCGATCAGCGAGCACCTCTCCAAGAACGCCAACCGCCCCACCGAGTTCCTCCTCCAGCGCGGCACCGCCCAACTCACGCTCGGCATCCAGCCCCGCCTCGATACCGACGAGCGCACTGGCAAAAAAATCCCGCGCATCGGCCTCCGTTACCGCGACAATATCGTCGTCCTCCATCCCACCCCGTGGGCCCAGATCTCCGGCGACGTCGTCTCGACCTTCCGCACCCTCGGCGCGCTGCTCAGCCCGAGCTCCGACATCGGCCCCTCCAAACTCAGCGGTCCCATCGGCATCGCCCGCGCCCTCCATCAACAGGCGCAATGGGATATCCGCCGCGTCCTCTGGTTCGTCATCCTGATCAACGTCAACCTCGCCATCTTCAATCTGCTGCCCATCCCCGTCCTCGACGGCGGCCAGATCCTCTTCGCCACCATCGGCCGCCTCCGCCGCCGCGAACTGCCCGCGAATTTCATCATCGCCACCCAGAGCGCCTTCTTCGTCATCCTCATGTCGCTGATCGTCTACGTGAGCTTCTTCGACGTGCAGCGCTGGGCCCGCGACGCCAAGTCCGACCGCCCCGCCCCGGCCACCGTCCCCGCGCCCGCCCCGACGCCGCCTCCCGCGCCCGCCGGCAAGTAATCCGGTCGCCGCACCCCTTGCGTGCGGCTCCGCTGCCCCGAATGCCAAACCAAGTTTGCCATTCGTCCTTGAGCCTTAGTCATTAGTCATTCGGCCTCCCGCCGTCTCACCATGTCCTACTGCGCCTCCCGCTACCGCACTGTCCGCCGCCCCACCCACGAAGTCTTCGTCGGCCCCGTCGGCGTCGGCGGCTCCCATCCCATCCGCCTCCAGTCGATGACGACCAGCGACACCGAAGACGTCGCCGCCACGGTGCAACAATCCATCGCCCTCGCCGAGGTCGGCTGCGAAATCGTCCGCATCACCGCCCCAAACGTCACCGCCGCGAAATGTCTCCGCGCCATCCGCGCGCAGTTCACCGCCGCCGGCTTCGGCCACATCCCGCTCGTCGCCGACATCCATTTTCTCCCCAGCGCCGCGATGGAGGCCGTCGAACACGTGGAAAAAATCCGCGTCAACCCGGGCAACTACGCCGACAAGAAAAAATTCGCCGTCCGCGAATACTCCGACGGCGACTACGACACCGAACTCGCCCGCCTCCACGAAACCTTCTCCCCGCTCGTCCTCCGCTGCAAAGCCCTCGGCCGCGCCATGCGCATCGGCACCAACCACGGCTCGCTCTCCGACCGCATCATGAACCGCTACGGCGACACGCCCCTCGGCATGGTCGAAAGCGCCCTCGAGTTCCTCCGCATCGCCCGCGATCACCGCTACGACCAGATCATGCTCTCGATGAAGTCGTCGAACCCGAAGGTGATGATCCAGGCCTACCGCCTCCTCGTCGAACGCATGGACCGGGAGGACATGCACTACCCCCTCCACCTCGGCGTGACCGAGGCCGGCGACGGCGAGGACGGCCGCATCAAAAGCGCCATCGGCATCGGTTCCCTCCTCCTCGACGGCCTCGGCGATACCCTCCGCGTCTCGCTCACCGAGGACAGCGTCTACGAAATCCCCGTCGCCCGCGCCATCGCCGACAAGGCGATGAGCCTCTGGTCCCCGCCGTCGTCGCCCCCGGCACGGACAGCATCGACCCGTATCACTTCACCAAACGCGCCACCACCTCGCTCGCCTTCTCCGCCACCTGCGTCGTCGGCCCGGAGCAGCCCCCGCGCGTCATCGTCCGCGTCGCCGCCGTCGCCGCCCTCCCCGCCGCCGCCCGCGAACTCGCGTCACCAAAACTCAAAGACACTCCCGCCGAGGGCCTCCTCGTGCCGATTACCACCGCCGGCGACCTCGCTGCGCTCTGCGAAATCGCCGCAACCACGCCGCTCCCCGTCAGCTTTCTCGCGCTCGAACTCGCCCCGTCCCTGACCCCCGACTTCCTTGAACCGCTCCTCGCGCTGAGCCGCGGCCGCCTCGTCCTCGTCCGCCGCTTCGCCGCCGGCGACGAGGCCCCGCTCCGCGCCTTCGCCGACCTCGTCCGCCGCCACGGCCATTTCCTCGCCGCCGAACTCACGCCCGCCGCCGCCACCGCCCTCGCGCCCACGCTCCGCGCCCTCGGCGACGAACGCCTGCTGTTCACGCTCAGTCCCGAACGCTCGGCGCCCGGCTCTTCGTCCCCCGCCCATTCGGTCGGCGCCCACCGCGCCCTGACCGAAGCCCTCCGCTCGGCCGGCTCGCAGGCCCCGCTGTGGATTCGCAACACCGCCGCGACGGCCGTGCGCGACGAAACCGGTTTTCTCTCGAAACTCCTCGAGGCCTCCTTTCTCACCGGCAGCCTCCTCTGCGACGGCGTCGGCGACCTCGTCAGCATCGAAACCGAGGCCGACGTCACCCGCGCCACGACCCTCGTTTACAACGTCCTCCAGGGCGCCGGCGCCCGCATCTCGAAAACCGAATTCGTCGCGTGTCCCAGTTGCGGCCGCACCCTCTTCGATCTCCAGACCACCACCCAGCGCATCCGCGCCCAAACCGGCCACCTCAAGGGCGTCAAACTCGCCATTATGGGCTGCATCGTCAACGGCCCCGGCGAGATGGCCGACGCCGACTTCGGCTACGTCGGCGGCGCACCCGGCAAGATCAACCTCTACGTCGGCAAGAACTGCGTCCAATACAACATCCCCCAGGCCGAGGCCGACGCCCACCTCATCGCGCTCATCAAGGCCCACGGCAAGTGGCTGGACCCGGACCCGGCCTCCGCCTGAGCCCCGGGCCCCGCGGAGTCACGAACCCAAACCCACGGCTGTATCGTCACCGGAATGTCACCGGCAACCCGGCTTTCCCAGCCGCCTCCGCGCCGCCGTAAGGCCGCCCGAATTACGCCTCCGCCGCCCGATCATTTGTCGCCTAAG
>CAJAYO010000582.1 GCA_903948415.1 uncultured Opitutia bacterium
CCGCGTCGAGGGCGAATACGGCACCAACTCCCGCCAGTCCGCCTCCACCTTCATCAATGACCGCTTCTCCGGCTGGGATGGCACGACCTACAACGCCCCCCGCGCCCTCGCCACGCTGCCCACCACCGCCAACGCCCAGGGGATCAATCGCCGCGGCGCCAACTACTTTGTTTACCAGCCGTTCTCCGCGCCGAACACCATCTTTCACTACCAAAACGACCCCATCACCGTCGCGGGCGGCAACACCGCGCAGACGCCGATCGCCGGCTTCGTCCAAGGCACCAACGTCACCTTCAACACCGCCGGCGCCAACCTGCTCCACGAAATCAACGTCCCCGCCGGCCGCTTCGCCAACGCCGAGCGCTTCTCCTCCTTCCGCACCCCGCCGGAAGAGTTCACCATGTCACCCGATCTCCCCATCCTCGCCCAGCGCTTCAAGGATCTCCAGCTCACCTTCAACCAACACTGGGGCAATCTCCACTTCGAGATCGCCGCCGACCTCAATCGCACCGCCGCCCATACCAACGGCGAACCCAACCGCGACCTCCCCAATATCTTCATCGACATCAACCGCGTCCTCCCCGACGGCTCCAACAATCCCAACTTCCTCGTCCCCTACGGCGACGGCCAGTTCTCCCGCGGCTTCCGCGACTACACGGAAAACAACGTCCGCGCCGCCGTCGCCTACGTCTGGCCCACGCGCTTCGGGCACTTCACCGTCAATTCCCTCGCCGGCTCCAACAACAGCGAAAACTCGAGCGACTTCCGCTACCTCAGCGTGAAGCAGGGCTCGGACCCCCGGCGCTGGGCCTTCAGCAACCAGCGCATCCGCATCCGCCGCTACTGGAACAACGACTCCCGGCCAACGCCGGATCTCTCCCTCCGCACGCTCACCTACTTCGACCCGAACCCCAATCCCGTCTTCGCCTCCGGCGTGCCGCTCCAGCCGATTTGGGCCATCGAAGCCGACCGCCGCGACACGCAGAATATCACGACTCAGCGTTTCAAATACGCCCTCGCCTCCCTCAACGCCAAATTCTTCAAAGGCCGCTGGGTCGTCCTCGGCGCCGTGCGCAAGGACGACTACTTCTTCCAGTCGCTCCAGCAGATCCACCAGGGCGACTACCCTTCCGATTGGAACGCCCAGCACCGCATCCTGCGGCCCGGCGCCCCCGCCGACTATGCCACCCTCTCGTTTACGCCCCGCGATCTCAACGGCAACGCCACCGGCCCCGTGCAGGAAGCCGCCATCCGCCCCCGCGATCCCGTCGCCGGCGACCGCCTCCCGCAATACGCCAACGTCCGCTTCAAAGACGACTTCAACCCGCCGCCCGTCGAGGGCAAGCAGGTCACCCGCAGCATCGGCACCGTCCTCCACCTCGCGAGCTGGCTCAACCCCGCCGTCAACTTCGCCGAGACCTTCAACCCGCCCGGCTCCATCGTCCGCATCGACGGCCGCTCCCTCGAGCCCACCGTCGCCACCGGCATCGACTACTCCCTCCGCATGGAGCTCTTCGGCAACAAGCTGAATCTGAATTTCACCTACTACACCACCGACGAAGTCAACAATACCATCCCGCAGGACGGCCCGAACTTCTTCAACAGCCTCTACGACGCCAACGTCGTCGGTGACATCTCCTCCACCGGCCGCAATATCCGCGGCTTTGGCCGGCTCCCCAACCAATACCGCGACACCCGCACCCGCAGCGGCGACGGTTATGAATTCGAGGTCACCTTCAACCCCACCCGCGCCCTCCGCCTCACCGGCAATGTCGGTTTCCCGAAACTCTATGAGGCCAACGCCTACCCCGACGTGCGCGCCTACATCGACCGCAACGCCGACGCCTTCAAACAGATCGCCACCGACGCCGGCGTGACCATCGGTCCCGACAACATCGCCCGCGTGAACGAGACGATCCCCATCAACCAGCGCTCGTCCGACGTGAACGGCGCCGTCAACGCCTACAACAACATCTACAGTTTCCGCCGCAATATCGTGGACGGAAAGCGCCTCCAGCAGGACCAGCCCATCGTCAATCTCTTCGCCGACTACACGCTCCAGACGGGCCCGCTCAAAGGCCTCCGCCTCGGCACCGGCATGCGCTACCGCGGCAAACAAATCTACTGGTCCAAGGTCGAGGACACGATTCCCGATCCCGCCAACCCGGCCCGCGCCATCGACGATCCGACGAAGGATGCCTACACGCCCGCCTACACGCCCGACGACTACACGATCGTCACCGCCACCGCCGCCTACACCTGGCGTTTCAAAAACCGCCGCGAAGTCGGCCTGAACCTCGTCATCAACAATCTGCTCAACGACCGGGGTCCCACCTATTCCTCGACCGCGCAGAGCGCCCACGTGATGCGCCCGCTCAACAACGACTACACGAGCCCCGCCCGCGAAACCGTGCCGCGTTACTACGCCCTCAAGCAGCCGATCAGCTACACGCTCACACTGACGACCAAGCTTTGATCCGTCGCTCGCCATTCTCGCCGGGTCCAGGTGCATGACACCTGCCCATTTTTCCGCCTCCACTCGCTCAGTAAGGTTCCCGCGGCGACTCGTCTGGCCGAGAAACGCCCCGCCGCGTTGTCGCTTTTGCGCGAGCAGGCTTCTTTGATCCCTTTGCACTTTCCTCCCCTGCCGCCACCCGCATGAACCGTTCTGTCCGTCTGCCCCTCCTCCTCGCCTCCCTCCTCGCGCTGCCTCTCGCGCTCACCCCCGCGCTCCGCGCCGCCGAGCCCACCAACGCCGCCGAAGCCGCCGCCAAAAAAGCCGCCGAAGACCAACGCATCGCCGCCCTCTACCACGAAAAAGTCGCCACCCTCTCCCCCGCGCGCCAAGCCTGGGAAAAAATCCTCCAGGAAAACCTCGGCACCGGTTTCTACCTCCCGATCCACCAACGCGACTTCGTCAAAGGCACCGCCACCGCCTGGGACTTCGTCGCCGACGATCCCACGCTCCCCCGCGTCCTCCTCATCGGCGACTCCGTCTCCCGCGGCTACACCCTCGCCGCCCGCGCCGCCCTCGCCGGCCAGGCCAATGTCCACCGCGCCCCCGAAAACTGCGGCCCCACCGCCAACGGCCTCAAGAAACTCGAGACGTGGCTCGCCTCCGCCGGCCCCGGAAAGTGGGACGTCATCCATTTCAACTTCGGTATCCACGACCGCGCCACCCCGCTCGCCGACTACACCGCCCGCCTGGCTAAAATCGTTACCCGCCTCCAATCCACCGGCGCCAAACTCATCTGGGCCAGCACCACGCCGATTCCCGACGACCCCGCGAAAAAACAGACCGCTAGCTCCATCGTCGAGCGCAACACCGCCGCCGCCGCCCTCATGGCGCAGCACGCCGTCGCGATCGACGACCTCTTCACCGCCATCACCCCCAAGCTCGCCACGCTCCAAAATCCCCGGGACGTCCACTTCACCCTCGCCGGCTACGCCTACCTCGGCCAGCAGGTCGCCGCTTCGATCGCACCGCAGCTGCCGGCGAAATAGAGACCCGATCCGACTCCTGATTTATCTTCGATGCCCCCCGGCCTATGTCGCTACCGGGCATTCTCCGCGTAGAGATAGCGCTGGAAGCCGGCAAAAAACCTCCCGATCCCTTCCGGCCTGCCGCCGAGATCGGCCACGGCCTCCGCGATCGAGTCGTGATATTTTAGCCGCAGCAGCGGGTTCAGTTTATTCTGCCCCAGTTCTTCCACGCCTTCGGTGCGTAGTGCTGCAGCACGAAATCGAGGAAGGCCTGCGGCTTCGCGTTGAACGTTGAGTTGATGTGCACCCCGCGCAGGGTCGGCGCGCACGCCCCGGGTCACGATCGGCAGCGCGCAGGCCACGTCGGCGAGTACGTCGAAGAGATCGCTTTGCTCCGCGTCGCTGAGGGGCTGCATGGCCACCAGCTTGTCGTGACCGAAATCCTTTTCGGCGAGACCTTGCAGCCACTTCGCCCGCGTGTCGGGCGCGCGCCCTAGCGCCCGCAGCTCGGCTTGGCCTTGGAAAAAATCGGGCAGTTTGCCGAACAGCAGCTCCCTGAATGGCTGGGCGCTCAGCGGCGTGCCGTCGGGATGCCAGAGCGTCGTCAGCATTATGTGCCGGATCGCGCGCTCCTTCCCGTCAGCGAGCCTCACTTTCACCTTTTGCTTTTTTCGCAGCGGCACGCCACCTGCCCGCACACGGGGCACGGTTCCTTCGCGCACTCGCTCGGCGACTTCCCGCACACCGCGCACACCGGCGGCGGTTGGACCGCGCACCCGCAGGGCCGCGCG
>CAJAYO010000583.1 GCA_903948415.1 uncultured Opitutia bacterium
CGGGCTTTCGATCACCTACAATGGCAGTTCCTCGACCCCGATTTACCCGGGTGCTTACACCGTGGTTGCGCAGGTGAATGGAGCTGTCGCCAACGGCACCCTGGTGATTACGATCTCGGCCCTGACCCGCCATGCGCCCAGCATCAAGGGGCTGATCGACGGTTCCGTGCAGGTGGCTTTGCCGGAAAGTATCACGCTGCGTGGCGGAACGATTTCCGGCGACATCTTGGTCCCGGGCACACCGAGCGTGAGAGGAGACGGGGAATCCGACCACCATCAAACCACCCCCAGTGCGGTCGTTGTGAAAACCGGCTTCGGCAGCGCGACTCCCACGACCCATCAGGTTAGCGTTTCGGACGATTCCGTCCTGCGCTACTTGGTGCAGCATGTGGATGCGATCGCCCTGCCCACCGTGACCGCCCCGCAAGTAGGTACCGGCACCCGCGACGTGTCTCTAACCAAGGCGACCGACACTGCCGGGGCGTTTGCCACCGTGCGCCACCTGACGGTCTCGGGCAACGCGGGAGCCGTCACGGTTCCGGTCGGCGCCTACGGTAACCTGACGGCCAACGGCACCGCTGGCTTCGTCTTCGGCGTCGCCGGAGCGACTGCCCCGGCCGTGTATCACCTCCAGAGCCTGACCATGAACGGCACCGGCAGCCTGCACGTGGCGGGCCCGGTCCTAATCAAGCTCGCCAACGGCGGCACCTTCAACGCCCTGGTCGGCGATGCAGCGCGGCCCGATTGGCTCAGCCTCGAGGTCTCAGCCGGCAACCTAACCATCGGGAATAATGCCCGCGTCTACGGCCTGATCATCGCGCCCAACAGCACCGTCACCCTGAAGGGTTCCCTCCGGGGCCGGGTGAGCGCCGACCGCTTGACCGTCGAAGAAAACGGGATGCTGTTCGATCCGGCGACGGCCTCGGGTCCCACGACCATCTGGGTCCGCCACGCTCCGGTCTTGGGCCAACGGACGACTGTCAACGGTTCGGTTCAGGTCTTGAGCCCGGAAAACATCACCCTGGGCCAAGAAGTCAGTATCTTCGGTGAACTGCGCGTCCCGGGCTCGCCCAGCCTGAGGGTGAAGGACCAAGCGTGGTTCGGCACCCAACGGGACGGCACGGGCCTCGTGACTCCGACCAACTACAGCGTGACGCTGCAGGAACGCGCCTTGGTGCGCGAACTGGTGCGCCGCACGGATGCCGTCGCGCTGCCGACCGTGGCTGCGCCCAGTGCCTCGACCGGCACCCGCAGCGTGTCGCTGTCGAGCACGACCCAGAGCGTCGGCAGCTTCTCCACGCTCCGAGATCTCACCGTGAAGGATAAAGCGGGCTTCGTCACCGTGCCGACCGGAACCTACGGCACGTTCACGGCCGGAGATCATGCCGGGTTCGTCCTCGGTCTGGTCGGAGCCACGGTGCCGTCGACCTACACGTTCCAAAAACTGGATCTCGGGGAAAACGGTTCGCTGCAGATCGTCGGGCCGGTCGTGGTGACCTTGGCCACGGGCGTGACGCTTCGGTCCGAAGTCGGCAGGGCGGATCATCCGGAATGGCTGACCCTGCGGGTGGCCTCGGGTGGCGTGACCCTGGGCGAAAAGACGACGGTGCACGGCGCGATCATCGCCCCCAACGGAACGGTGACCGTCGGAGAAGACAGCGTGATCCATGGATCCGTGGCGGCCGATCGCTTGAGCGTCTCGGGCGACGGCTTCATCACGCAACCGTGATCACGTAAGCGGCGATCGGTGCCGTGAGCAAAACACAGAGCCGGTTCGGGGGTTCCCCTGGGGCCGGCTCTGTTTCGCTTGGGGATTCTCACCGCAATCGGTCGCCGGGGATGAACCCGCTGCACGGACTTACGAATTGTGAATCGTGAAATGTCCTGCCCTCGAAATGACTCATGAGCTGCCCGGATGAGACATTTTATGGCTGAACCGAGGAAGTGTCTTAGAAAATTGCCGCGCAAACTGGTGGGCCCACAGGGATTCGAACCCTGAACCAAAGGATTATGAGTCCTCTGCTCTAACCGTTGAGCTATAGGCCCGGCGCGCTCCGAGGACTTTCCCGGGGGCGGGGCCGGAGTCAATTTTCTCGCGTGGCGCGTTTCCGAAAACAACCTCGGCCCATGACCCCGCACGAGCCTCGCCCCCACTCGCGGCGCCAATTCATCCGGAGTTCCGCGGCCACGGCGTTGGCTGGCGCGTGGCTGCCGGCCGGGGCGGCGACGGCGCCTTCCGCCCCGGCCCGCGCCTCGCTCATCGCCGAGGAAAACCGCCGGACCGGCTCCCTCGACTGGCAGCTCACGCGCGTGCGGCTCGACAAACCCCAGGGCGTGCGCGCCTCCGTCATCGAGGGCTACTGCTCCCGGCAATCCGTCCTCGCCGGCGAATCGCTCGATCTGTTTGTGAGCACGGCGCCGGCGGCGCGCTTCCTCATCGAGGTCTTCCGCACCGGTTACTACGGCGGCCGCGGGGCGCGGCTCATGGCGACGCTCGGGCCGTTCGACGGCGTCGCGCAACCGGTCCCGCCGATGGGCCCGAAGCGGCTCGTCGCGTGCACGTGGGCGCGGACGACGACGCTCACCATCCCCGCCGACTGGCCGAGCGGCGTTTACCTCGGGCGACTGACGACGCAGCCGGCTGCGGCGGACCAGCCGTATTGGCAAAACTACGTCGTCTTCATCGTGCGCGACACGCGGCGGGCCGACGTGCTGCTGCAGTGCAGCGACAACACGTGGCAGGCGTACAACCAGTGGCCGGACCGCACCTCGCTCTACACCGACCCGCGCGGCTCGCAGGTGCGCGGGGTCGCCGCGAGCTTCGACCGGCCCTACGGCAAGTATGCGCAGATCTACGAAAACCCGCAGTCGCTCGGCTCCGGCGAATGGCTGTGCTTCGAGTTTCCCCTCGCCTACTGGCTCGAACAACACGGCTACGACGTCACGTATTGCTCCAACAGCGACTGCGTCGACGCCGCCCAGCTCACACGCGCCAAGGCGTTTCTCAGTGTGGGGCACGACGAATATTGGGACCTGCGCCAGTACGACGCGATGAAAGCCGCGATCGCCGACGGGGTGAACGTCCTCTGGCTCACGGGCAACGCCGTCTTCGGCGTCACGCCCTTTTCACCCGCCGCCGACGGGCGGGCGAACCGCGTGATCGAGCGGGTCGGGCACTTCGCCGGCCTGACCGACGCCGAGGTCGGGCAAGTGCGAAAAGTGTTTTCGGACGATTACCGCCGTGCCGGGCCGGACGAGAGTGCGATCATCGGCGCGCGCACGGTGGTGCCCTTCAACGGTGGCGGCGACTGGATTTGCACGCGGCCCGACCACTGGATGTTCGCGGGCACGGGCCTGAAGCAGGGCGACCGCCTCGCGGGCCTCGTCGGTTGGGAGCACCACGGCGCGCCCGCGAAAATCCCCGGCCTCGAAGTCGTCGCCGAGGGCCTCGTGTGGGCGGGCGGGGTCACGCCGAGCCGCTACACGGCGACGATTTTTCCGGGTCCGAAAAACAATTTTGTCTTCAACGCCGCGACGATCTTCTGGGCCCAGGGCCTCGCGTCGCCGCCGGGGCACATGCCGCCGTGGTCACACGGGGCGCGCCCCGCCGGCCCCGATCAGCGCGTGCAGCGCATCACCGAAAATCTGTTACGCCGCGCGATCGGCGGGTGACGGCGGGGGCGTCGGGGTTCCGCGGGTGGGCCGTCGCCCGACGGCCCGCTCACGTGGGCGCGGGGGGCCGATCCGACGTGGCGAGGCTTCGGGGCCATGCCTGACCCGGGGCGGGCGTTTCTAGCCGGAATATTTCACCCTCCCCTTGACCTCGCTGATTTCACAAGGGCCCGGAGCCCAGCCCACCGAGCGCACCGAGCCGACAAGGTGTTTGGCTCCGTGACCTCGCTGCTGAACTCTGGGCGCTCTGGGAAACAACATTTCTCGAGGAAAGGGTGCTTGATGCGGGCGCGGGGTTACGGGATTTTTTCCACGCCGAGGCCGGGGAGGGCGGAGAGAACGAGTTTGCCGTCGACGACCGTGGTGCCGCGGAAGCAGTCATTCTTGATGAGCAGGGCGCCGTCGAGGTCGGCCCAGTCGACGAGCGGGGAGAGTTGGGCGGCGGCGCTGATCGCGCAGGACGTTTCCGTCATGCAGCCGAGCATGACTTTCAGGCCGAGGGCGCGGGCGAGGACGATCATCTTGTGCGCTTCGCGGAGGCCGGTGCACTTCATGAGCTTGATGTTGATGCCGTGAAATGCGCCGGCGAGTTTGGCGACGTCGCCGAGGCGCTGGCAGTTTTCGTCGGCGATGAGCGGGAGGGGGCTGCGTTCGCGGAGCCACGCGGTGTCGTCGAGCTGTTCCTTGGGCATCGGCTGCTCGATGAAGACGACGCCCTGGGTGGCGCACCACTCGATGAGGCGCAGGGCGGCGTCGCGGTTTTTCCAGCCCTGGTTGGCGTCGATGGTGAGCGGGACGTCGGTGATCTCGCGGATGGCGGTGATGAGGGCACGGTCGGTGGCGTCGTCGCGGCCGAGTTTGACCTTGATGATTTTGAAGGCGGCGGCCTCGCGGGTTTTTTGGCGGACGACGTCCGGGGTATCGATGCCGATGGTTAAGGAGGTGACGGGGGCTTTGGCGGCGTCGAGGCCCCAGAGACGGTGCCAGGGGGCGCCGAGTTTTTTGCCGATCCAGTCGTGGAGGGCGAGATCGACGGCGGCTTTGGCGGCGGTGTTGCCGGGGGCGAGGGCGTCGAGGGCGGGGAGGATTTCCTCGAGTTGGAAGGGATCGCGGAGGGCGGTGAGCAGCGGGGTGGCGAGGGTGAGAAACGCGGCGA
>CAJAYO010000584.1 GCA_903948415.1 uncultured Opitutia bacterium
CCTCTCCGCCACCGCGATCGAGGCGGTCGCCGTCCGCGAACGGCGGGAATTGCAGCGGCGCGAACGCCTGTATCGCCACCAACGCGCCGCGCCCGGGGTGCGCGGCTGCACGGTCATTCTGGTGGATGACGGCATAGCCACCGGGGCGACGATGCGCGCCGCGATCCGGGCGCTCCGGCAACTTCAGGCCGGCCGGATCGTGGTGGCGGCGCCCACGATGGCCTGGTCGACCGCGCAGGAAATGCGCGCGGAAGCGGACGAATGTGTCGCGGCGATGACCCCGACCGAGTTCTACGGGGTCGGCCAGTGGTATGAGGATTTTTCCCAGACGACCGACGAGGAGGTGCGGGACCTGCTTGACCTTGCCGGCCGGCCGGCGGCCGCCTCCTGATCAAGACCGGCGCGGCGGTGGGTCCGGCGCGGCGGTGGGACCGGGCTCACGGGGCTTCGCACGGTTCGCGGGTGACCGACTGACCGAGCCCCTGATAGTGCTCTTCGCACTCGTGCTCGCGCCCGCGGACGATGCGCTGGCCCTTGAGACCGCCGAACTCGGAGGTGATGACGGTGCATTGGTGTTCGCCGTCGGCGCCGTCGTAGTAGAGCAGGACCCAATCGGTGGTTTTCCGCACGGCGTGGGCGTGGGCGGTGTTGGAAAACAGCGCGGTGTAGTGGCGCGGGCCGCGGCTCGTGTGCAGGATGGGAAGCCAGGCCTCGCGCGTCGGATTGAAGCGGAGCGGCGCGATTTTTTTCAGCTGATCGGCCGCCGCGGCGGCCCGATATTCGCGGTCGACGTCGAGCAGTTCCGTCACGCTGGGTGGAGCGGCGGGCACGGGCGCGCCGGGTGAGGGCCGGGTGCGGCCCAGGCGGTGGGCGAGGGAATCGCGGATGCCGGCGAGGCGTTTGGCGCCGAGGCCGGCGATGATTTCCAGGCGGCCGTCATGCGCCGCGGTTTCCAGGTCGACCAGACTGTCGAGGCCCAGATTCTCGTGCAGTTTGCGGGCGAGGGTCCGGCCGATGCCCGGGACGGACTCCAGCAGCAGCAGCGGATCGTGTTCGCCGCGCAGGCGATCGAGCAGGGCGAGGCGCCCGTGGAGGAGCAGATCGCGAATCGCGCGGGCGATGCTCTCGCCGACACCGGGCAGCGCTTCGAGCCCGGCGAGGCCCTCGCGGGCGAAGATTTCCGCGACGGGCTCGGCGAGGCCCCGGACCGAGGCCGCAGCGTGGCGATAGGCCTCGACGCGAAACCGGTTCGCGCCCTGTTCGGCCAAAATGGCCGCGACTTCGTTGAGGCGACCGGCGATGGTTTGATTGAGGGAGACAGCCATGGGATTGAGCGGTGGGCGGACGTGGCGGGAGTTCCGGCAAATCCATTGCCGCAGACACTACGCGGGATGCCGGAATCGGCTGCGCACTGGTTGGCGGAAGTTGGGCGTCCGTTGCCGGCCCGGGAAAAGGTCGGCGGTCGGTCGGGGGAGAAGGCCGCGGGCGTGAACCAAATCAGCGCACGGTTTCACAAAATTTGCGGAGCCGGAGGGGCGGCGAGGGAGTATCAGAGGGCCGACCGTTTTTTCGAAGCCATGAACGCCGACCGGTCGATTGCGTATTTCTCGATGGAGATCGCGGTGGACCCCGCGATGCCGACGTATGCGGGCGGTTTGGGGGTTCTCGCCGGCGATACGTTGCGCTCCTGTGCCGATCTCGGGGTGCCGCTCATGGCGGTGACTTTGCTGCATCGCAAAGGCTACCTCTCGCAGAGCTTCGATCCGACGGGCTGGCAGCGCGAGGGCGAGACGGATTGGCCGGTGGAACGTTATCTCACGGAGCTGCCGCAGCGCGCGGTGGTGCTGATCGAACAGCGCACGGTGGCGTTGCGGGCGTGGCGGTATGAAGTCACCGGCGTATCCGGGGGCACGGTCCCCGTTTTTTTTCTCGATGCCGACCTGCCCGAAAACTCCGCGTGGGACCGCACGCTCACCCACTACCTCTATGGCGGCGATGCCTACTATCGGATTTGTCAGGAGGTGATTTTGGGAATCGGCGGAGTTCGGATGATCCGCGCGCTGGGCTACGACAACGTCCAGCGGTTCCATCTGAACGAAGGGCACGCGAGCCTGCTGACGTTGGAACTGCTCAACGAGGACGCGAAGCGGAACGGGCGGCAGTCGATCAACGGCGCCGACATCGAGGCGGTGAAGGCCCGGTGTATCTTTACGACGCACACGCCCGTGGCGGCCGGGCACGACCAGTTTGCGATGGATCTGGTCGGGCGCATCTTCAGCGGGCGGCGCGGATTCCTGGACGCGTGCGATGTGTTTTGCGCGGATTTGGTTCGGCGGGTCGTCAAGATGGCGGAACCGGACGGTGACCTCGCGGGGATTTTCGTGCCGCAAAACACGCTGAACCTGACGCACCTCGCGCTCAACCTCAGCCACTACGTCAACGGCGTGGCGATGCGGCACGCGGAGGTGTCGCGGCGGTTGTTCGGGAAATATCAGATCGACGCGATTTCGAACGGCGTGCATGCCGCCACGTGGACGGCGCCGGCGTTTCAGGCGTTGTTCGATGCACACATCCCGGGGTGGCGCGTGGATAATTTCAGTCTGCGCTACGCGTTGAGCATACCGTCGCATGAATTGTGGGCGGCGCACCTGACGGCCAAGGAGGCGTTTTTTGCGTTCATCGGCGAGCGCACGGGGGTCCGGCTCGATCCGCTGGTGCTCACGCTGGGTTTTGCCCGGCGCTTCACGCCCTACAAGCGGGCGGAGTTGCTCCTGGCCGATCCGGGGCGGCTCGAGGCCATCGCGGGCCGGGGCGGCGGGGTGCAGGTCGTTTTCGCCGGCAAGGCCCATCCCAACGACTCCGGTGGCAAGGAGATCATCCAGCGCATTCTGCGCCTGCGGGGCACGTTGCGCGGAAAAATCAGGCTGGTTTATCTGGAGAACTACGATCTGCGCATCGCCCGGCAGATGGTCGCAGGTGTGGATGTGTGGCTGAACACGCCGCTGCCGCCGATGGAGGCGTCCGGCACCAGCGGGATGAAAGCGGCGCTAAACGGCGTGCCGAGCCTCAGCGTGCTCGACGGTTGGTGGCTGGAGGGGTGCATCGAAGGGGTCACCGGGTGGGCGGTGGGGGGCGACCAAGGGAGTGCAGGCGGAAGCGGCGACCGCACGGCGCAGGACGCGTCGTCGCTGTATGACCAACTGGAGCATGCCGTCGTGCCCCTGTTCTATCGCGACCGTGGGCGGTTTATTGACGTCATGCGCCAGGCGATCGCCCTGAACGGCTCGTTTTTCAACACGCAACGCATGGTCGAGCAGTATGTGCTCAAGGCCTACGCGGGCTGAGGGCCGGGCCGACGCTGCGGCGAGGATCCGGGCGATCGCGGCGATTTCGGCGCCGCTGATTCCCGTTCGCTTTTGAGCGGAGATTCCCGCGATGGGGAGGAGCCGGCGGGCAGGGGATGGCACGAGTTGAATCGCCTGCAAGCAGGCTCCGGCCTTTTGGCCGATTAGGCTCAACTTGATCGCGAATTGGAATGAGCCGCGGGTTTTTCAGGGCGGCGAGGCGGTCTTCGGTCTGGCTGACTGGGCTCG